>NZ_JAUNXX010000062.1 GCF_030539555.1 Methanobrevibacter sp.
GCAATTCCAAACATCATAGATTTATCAGAATATGAACCCAATGACAATAATAAGAAAGATTTCAATAAATTTTCAATTTTTGCCCGCCTGAGTCCTGAGAAAAACATTTCAGATGCAATTAAAGCATTTGAAATTGTTACTAGAACAAATGATAATGTTAGATTAGAAATTTTTGGAAGAGCAACAACACCATCCGAAATAATTGAAGAGGAAAAATTAAAATCACTTGTATATGAACTAAATCTTTATGATAAAGTTATTTTTAAAGGACATATTGATGATGTTTCAGAGGAAATGGCCAAATCACTTGCAACACTGTTCGTTTCCAACTTTGAAGGATTGGGAATGGTTGTTTTGGAATCCATGCTCAACTCAACACCCGTGATAAGTTATGATATCCATTACGGTCCTGCCGATTTCATAAATGATGAAAACGGATATCTGGTTGAACAAGGAGATGTTAATGCATTGGCCAAATCCATGTTAGACCTACTTGACAACCCTCAAAAATCAATTGAAATGGGTAAGTTGGCACGTGAAAATGTTTTGGATAAAATCGACAATGAAAAACTATTTATAAAATGGGAAGAAGTATTAAAAGAGTCTTATATTAATGGACTAAACCTGCCAAAAAATAATTTGATTGATAATGCCCTTTTAAATGAAATAGACAGACTTGAGAGAGTTAAAATCAAATTATATCGTGAAAACCATAGGTTATACCGACGAAATCAATTCCCAAAACAGGAATTTAATTCCAAGAGAGTTAATCTAAAAAGAATTTTCAAGAAATTAACATTTAACAAGATTTAATGAATTAATTTATCAAAAATCCCTTCGAAACAACAAAAATCCTTTCTTCCATTTTTCACCAGTAAAAACAGTATAAATAAAATTATTAATTTTCTAGTATTTTTAAAATGACTCTACTTATTTGAACAAGTTTTATAAGTCATTACTTGTAATTTTTTATGTTATTGATTAAATTATTCAAAAAAAATCTGCTTACAACGACAATAATCCATAATTAATATATGCATTAATACATAAATATTAACAATTAAAAAAAAAGGAGGGTCATTTTGTTAAATAAGAAACTAGTCGTAATCTTATTATTTGTATGTTTATTTACGATATCTTCAGTCAGTGCTGCTGAAAACATTACAGATGATACTATTAGTATTAACGACATAAATGACAATATTATTTCAGATACTAATGAAAATCAAGATATTAACAAAATTAATGAAGAAACTATTCTCACTGAGGACAGTCTTAATGAAAATGGAACATTTGCTGATTTGGCCAATGAAATCAGCACTGCAGGTTCCACATTAAATTTAACTAAAAACTATGTATACGATACTGCAAATGATACAGTATTTAAAAATGGAATAAATATCAATAAGGAAATTACTATAAATGGTAACGGTTTTACAATAGATGGATCTAAAACCGCACGTATTTTTAATATAACCTCAAATAACATTGTTTTAAATAATTTAACATTAATAAATACTAATATTCTACGTGTAAACTCTAACGATTGTGGTGGTGGAGCATTATTCATCACAGGGTCCAACATGACAATAAACAATTGTCTATTTGCAAGCAATGTTGCACACGAATCCACTAGCTTACATTATGGCGGAAGTGTCATCGATTATGGGGGTGCTGCAATATATTCCCTAGGAGTTAATACTACAATAAACAATTGCACATTCCGAAAAAATACCGCTACACAATCCAGTACTATATTTGATTTTGATGATCCAACAAAACTCATTTCTGGTGCAGCTATCTATGGTGGAGGCGATTTATTGACTATCAAAAACTCAACCTTTGAAGAGAACAATGCTGATAATAGTGCAGTATACATATTTAATGTTGCAAATTTTAATATAAATAACTGCATATTCAAGAGTAATAAATATGTAGCATGTGGAATAGAAAATTCCAATGGGATAATGAACAACTGTTATTTTACAGATAATAGAGGTACCGGCCATGTTTCATCAGCATCAGGTTCTTCACTAGAAGTTAAAAATTCAACAATGAATGTCAACAATACACTATTTTATGCTGATTATTATGATTCCTGTGTAATTTGTTGTAAACAATCCAATTTTACATTTATTAAATGCAATATAAGTCATCATACTCACATGTTGGACTATGGCAGTTCAGCTTCACGATATATAGATGGACAATACAATGCACTTCAGACAGCCCACAGTAATATACATGTTGAAGATTCCTATTTTTACACATACCAATTGGGGTCTATTTACATTGATTCAAAATCAGCAGCATATCTTAAAAACAACACAGTCGTAGCTAATTTTATTGCAAATAGTGGGAACATCACTTCCAAAACAAGTATAATAATTTTAAATAATTCCACATTAACTTATTACATTAATGAATCCGTTGTTTTAAATGCGTCAATTAGAGATGACAATGGAAACTCCATTGTTGTGAACCACTTCAAATTTAAAGAAAATAATGAAACTTTGGATTGGGATTATCGTAAAACATATTCATATAGTGGCACATTTTATATTCCGGACAATTATGATAAAACTCAGAACAATGCAACATATCTAAAAAACACTACTTTAGCATTAGGAACACATTACATCAATGTGGAATTCAACGATACATACAAAAATTGCAACTTAAACAATTGCACAATCTATACTGCAATAATAAACATTATAAAACATGATTCAAAAGTGGAAATCACATCCTGTGACAACATCACTTACAATGACACTTTATTGGTCAGTTTAAACATTGATAACAAAACAAATGCATCATATGTCATTAAAAATAATCAAGGAGATATCATAAAAGAAGGAATTATTGATTCAGACAATCTAACAATTGATAATCTATCCGTTGGAATCTATACAATCACAATTACAAACAATGAATCAGATGAGTATTACTCAAGCAATGCAAGTGCAACTTTCGAGGTTAAAAAGATAGCTTCAAGTGTTGAAATCGAAGATATTGAAGACACCTATTGCATCAACAATGTGACAATCAAATTCAACATCACAAACCCAACAGAAGTAAGTGCAATCATTACCAATCTTGATGACGGCACAAACATAACACTTGAAGACATTCATGAAAACATCATAACACAAAAATTAAGTCCTGGTTCATACAACATAACAGTTTACAACAAGGAAACTGAAAATTACCTTGCATGCAATGCAACCAAAGAATTTAACGTGTTAAGACTCAATTCAAAAGTGGATATCGATGACATTTCACCTGTAACATACAACAGCGACGTTATCATCAAGTTCACAGTTGAAAACCAGACTGTCGTCAATGTTACCATAAGAAACGATGAAAATGAGACCGTTTTCAGCCAAATCGTTGACAATTTCACAATAACACTTAATGATTTGAATGCTGGCAATTACACTGTTGTCATCACAAACCTTGAAAGTGAAACAACTTATGAAAGTAATGCAACCAAAGAGTTCACTGTTCTTAAGGCCGATTCAACTGTCAAAGGCGATGACGTCACTGTAAATTATGGTGAAAGTGCTGTAGTCAACATCACTTCAGAAAATGCAACTGTCATTTCATACATTATCTTTGATGATAACAATACTGCTGTTGCAAGCGGAAATGCAACCGGCCAAATCGATGCTTCCTCTCTCAAGGCAGGAGTATACATTGTTAACTTAACAACACTCGTTGATGACAATCACAATTCTGTAACTAACTCTTCAGTTATCACAATTAATCCTGCAAACTCAACAGTATCCGCCGAAGACATCAATGTAACCTACGGAAGCGAAATAACCATAACCATAACCAGCGAAAACGCAACAGAAATACAATACCAAATCATAAAAGATGGCGAAATAATAAAAGAAAACACAACAGCAGACACAATAACCCTAAACGACCTTGCTGCAGGAACATACACATTAAACCTTACAACAGTAGTGGATGAAAACCACACAAGCACAACAAACACATCCACAATAACCGTAAACCCAGCAAACTCAACAGTATCCGCCGAAGACATCAACACAACCTATGGAAACGAAATAACAATAACCATAACCAGTGAAAACGCAACAGAAATACAATACCAAATCATTAAAAGCGGCGAAATAATAAAAGAAAACACAACAGCAGACACAATAACCCTAAACGACCTTGCTGCAGGAACATACACATTAAACCTTACAACAGTAGTGGATGAAAACCACACAAGCACAACAAACACATCCACAATAACCGTAAACCCAGCAAACTCAACAGTATCTGCTGAAGACATCAACATAACTTACGGAAACAATATAACAATAACCCTAACAAGTGAAAACGCAACAGAAATCAAATACCAAATCATCAAAGACGGTGAAATAGTCCTTGAAAACACAACAAAAGACATCATCAACATCACCGGCTTGAATGCAGGCACATACACTGTTAACCTTACAACTGTAGTGGATGAAAATCACACAAGCGCAACAAACACATCCTCAATAACAGTAAACCCAACAAACTCCAGTGTAAAGGCAGCCGATTTGACCGTTTATTATGGTGAAAGTATAACTGTTGAAGTGATTTGTGAAAACGCAACCGGTGTTTCCTACATCATCACTGATGCAAATGGAAACATAACTGCTGAAGGAAACGCAACCGGAAACATAACAGATCTGACACTGAACGCTGGCACATACACTGTTAACCTTACAACTGTAGTGGATGAAAACCATATTGCCTCAACAAACACATCCGCAATCACAGTACTTCAGGCAAACTCAAGCGTATCAGCTGAAGATGTGAATGCAACATACAATAACGAAACAGTAATCGCTGTTACAAGTGAAAACGCAACTGAAATATTATATCAAATCATAAAAGACGGTGTAATAGTTAAGGAGAACACAACAAAAGACATCATCAACATTACCGGCCTTCCTGTCGGTACATACACATTGAACCTGACAGCTGTGGTTGATGAAAACCATATCGGTTCAACAAACACCTCTACAGTCACAGTCAACAAGGGTGATGCTGACATGTTCTTTGCGATTCCGTTTGAGCTTCCAATCAACAGCAGCTCAACCATTCATGTGCAGTTCATTCCGGAAAATCTCAATGAGGGAATTGTTTCATTCTACCTCAACGGTGAGTTTGTTAAATCCGTAAACGTTTCAGACGGCAACGTGAGCATGATATTTAAACAAAGCAAAGTTGGAAAATACAACCTTACAGTGACATTTACCGCAGACAATTACAACACTCTAAGCAGGGATGCTGTAATCGCAGTCGTTCCGATTCAGACAAGCATCGTACTCACCAACAAGGAAAGCATCTATCTCAACGAGAAGATCACATTGAACATTAACCTCAATGAAAACATCACAGGAGAAGTCAAATACTACATCGGAAATGGTATAAACGGCGTTGCAAACCTTACAAACGGTTCAGCTGTTGTTTCATACACACCAAATGCAACCGGTGAGTTCACTGTCTTTGTGATATATGACGGAGATGAAAACTACACAGGATCATATGCGATGAGTTCATTTACTGTGCTTGAAAGGTCAGCGACAATTTCTGCAAGCCCTGTTACAACAGTCTACAACGGCGGAAAATACCTTACAGCCACACTGAAAGACCAAAGCGGTGCTGCAATCAAGGGAGCGAAAATCACAATCACCCTGAACGGAAAAACCTACAACAGAACCACAAATTCCCAGGGTGTAGTCAAGCTTTCAACAAACGGCATTGCTCCGAAAACATACACTGCAAAAATCGTGTTTGCCGGAAACGACAAGTATCTCAAAGCCTCCAAAAGCGTGAAGGTCACCGTTAAAAAGGCAACTCCTAAGATGACCACCAAAGTCAACACGTACAGAGCTGGATTGAAGGTCAAAACATACTATGTCGCCTTGAAGACCAACAAGAACAAGATAATGAAAAACTCAATGGTCACTTTCAAGGTCAACGGAAAAACCTACTCTGCGAAAACCAATGCCAAAGGCATTGCAACATTCAAGGTCACCAACCTTGTCAAAAGAGGAATCTACAATGCAGTTGTAAAGTATCCTGGAAACACATACTACAAGGCATTGACCAAAAAGATTAAAGTAACCGTACTCAAATAGGAAAATTCAATTTTTCCTATTTTTTTCTTATTTTTTTAAACTCAGCAAATTCTAAAAAAAAGACCAATATATCAAAAAATGAAGAATATTTTCATGTGATTCCATTTGAAAATGAATTATCTGGATTTAATAAACATTTTTTGCTAAGAATCCCATTATAAACATCTCTTTTTGAAATAATTCTAAGGTCATTCAGTAATTTTACAAAAGTATCTTCCCTCATATTACATTCTTCTTTAATAACTTCCAGTTTTGATTCAATAATTAAAATATCATCTAAAGAAACTAAATATGCATAGACATTATTACTTTTTCTTTTATAACCTATTAAATAATCAATATGTTTTTTATACAAGAAATTGCAAGAGAATTTCACATCTACCAAATTTACAGTTGAACCCAACAGATTTATAATATCAAACGGATGTGAACCCCAATTACCTTGATAACAAACTAAACATTCTTTATATAATTTATCTTTATTACAATATTTCTCTATTAAATTATAAGTTAAAACTTCTAAAAATCCCCCTTTCACATCACTTTCAGGAATTTCCAATACTTTTTCAATATAGTTATCAAAATTATCTCCAATAGGTATTCTAGCATTTAAATAATATTCTTTCAATTTATTGAAATATTCTTTTCTATTATCACCATTAAATCTTAATGCCTCTATAAGCGCATCCAAATATAATATATCTCTTGACTCAAATGCTAATTGAGAAAGAAATTTAATATCATCATGCAATTGATCCCTATCATGTTTTTCTTTAAACTCAAACAGCATGCTGACCACCGATTATTTTAGAAAACAAGGGCAAATCAATTTTAAATAATTCACATATTTGTTTTACATTAGAATCAATCTCTGATATGACATCTGTATATTCAAAGAATTCTTCTTCAGTCATGTCACTATTTAAATCTTCATCAAAACTTAAATTACATGTGCATTCCCATAACATATAAATCGGAAATTCAGAAGATTTAACATGATATGTTAAAATCACTTTTTGATTATTTTTATCGAAAGAGGATATTTCCAAATTTACATTAACTTTAATTAAAAATGGTTCATTATTTTTAATTACATCCGGAAATTGAAACATGTTTAATTTAGTTGTGATAATATCATAATGCTCGAGAAACATATCTCTCACCTTTTTTTATAAAAATTTCTTCTGTATCCGCAAAAGATTTTCTTCCATAATGAACATCATAAGAAGATTTTTCATTCCGAATAAACTTATTATATTCCAATTTATCTTTCAATTGCATGAACGAATTTAATAAAGAATCCAAATCTTTTTCATCAAGTGCATTCTTCATGAATAAATAAGAAATATCCAATATTGAAATTAAAATTTTTAAATCATTTGTTTTGTAAACCACGATATTTTCTTCAATATTATATAATAATTCATCTAAAAATTTTTTGTCATAGTAATCATATTCCTTTCTATTAGGAACACCCATTTCAACTAATTTATCAAAAATTTCATAATACTTATAATGGAATTGGCCTATTAACAATTTTGCTAAATTATTTATTAAATTAGAATTGATTTTATCTAATTGTTTTTCATAATAAATGCTTTCTGCATCCAATAAATATGTAAAGTCATTGTCATTATTCAAAATATCATTTAAAACAATTAACTTATTAATATCTCTCATTTAAACCTCCTCCAAATAATTTAAAATGTAATTAATATTATAATTCTAACTATATTTAATGTTAACCTTTTTTAAAATGAATTATTGATTTTAATCTGAATGTTTAGAGAAGCATTTTTATTTGAAAATGAATTTTCTAGATATAATTAAATATATCCAGTTATCAAAATATCAAATATGGACTTAAATTTGGATATCAACAGAGGAAAAAAAGACA
>NZ_JAUNXX010000063.1 GCF_030539555.1 Methanobrevibacter sp.
GTTGATGAATCAAAAGAAAATCATGAATTGTTGGTGTCTTTTCTTTCAGCCAAACAGATTGAAGGATGTTCTGAAAAAACCATTGATTATTATAGGAACACGATTTTCAAGATGTTGGAGTCAGTTAATCTTAAAATTGAAAGCATCACAACAGATGATTTGAGAAAATATTTAGCAGAATATAAAAATCAGAGTAACGCATCCAAATCAACAATTGACAATACCAGGCGAGTTTTGTCTAGTTTTTTCAGCTGGCTTGAGGATGAGGGATATATCTCAAAAAATCCCGTTAGAAGAATTCATAGGATTAAAACCAAAAGGGTGGTGAAAGATGTTTTAAGCGATGAGAATTTTGAAGTCTTAAGGGACAAATGTGATAACATCAGGGATTTGGCAATGGTTGAACTTTTAGCATCAACTGGTATACGTGTGGGTGAACTTGTAAATCTAAATATTGATGATGTTCTGTTTAGTGAAAGGGAATGTGTAGTATTGGGCAAAGGTGACAGTGAACGTATAGTTTACTTTGATGCAAAAACAAAAATTCACCTTCAAAAATACTTGGAGTCAAGAAATGATAATAGTCCTGCACTGTTCGTGTCACTCAGAAAACCTTATGAACGGCTAGGAATTCCATAGATTGAAAAAAGAATGCGTAAACTTGGCCACGAAGCTAAAATCAAAAGATACATCCGCATAAGTTTAGAAGAACAATGGCCACTAATGCAATTGATAAAGGAATGCCTATTGAACAGGTTCAAAGACTGCTTGGTCATGTACAGATTGATACAACCATGCAATATGCTATGGTGAACCAAAACAATGTGAAGATATCTCATAGGAAATTCATAGGATGATTTTCTTTGCATGGTTAAAAAAATTCCATGTCGGCAATAATTGAGAGAGGATTAATTTTTCTATGATTGGAATATATTTAATACATTCATGCTTTTTAAATAAATAGGTATATAAATATCAGTTTATCTGCTCTCTGTTCTTCAAATCAGTTATATATTTATATATTCGTTGATAGATTTTTAGTCATGTTTTATAAGTTTTAAACAAAATGGGAGTATTTCATGGATTGTTTGAATGATATAAAACATTTTTTAGCATATGATACATTAGTATAAATTACAATATGCATTTACCGGATATCAAATGTGGATAAAATGAAGTTTAAACATGTTTTTATAGCTAGTTTAATACTGGCTATTCTTATGGTGGGCGCAGTCAGCGCTGACGACACGGTTTCACAGGATATTGTCTCTGATGATGAGGACAATACTTTAGAAACCGTTGACGAAGAAATTTATACAGAAACCGAATCGACAGGTACATTCACTGATTTGAATAATGAAATTGGAAATTCAACTGGTGAATTGAATATCAAATGTAACTACAAATTCAATAATGAAACTGATAATCCTAATCTTGGAATTGGGATTGGTAAAAATAATCTTGTGATTAACGGTAATGGTCATACTATTGATGCAGATAACCAGTCACGAATATTTTTTATCAGGGCAACTAATGTAACCATTAAAAACATTACTCTTATAAATGCAAATTCGGCTACAGGCAGTGCAATAACTGTTTTTCCAGGGGCTTCCTTAACAACTGACAGCCTGATTATTGAAAACAGCACGGCCAAAAATGGTGTTGTTTTTGTTAATGGAGAATATTACAGTCTCAACGATAGATTCAAGGATGTAACCTCCGCTGCTTATGGTGTTATAACTGTACAGGCAGGTAGGTTATGTGTTGAAAATGCTTTGATGAGTAGCTCTAAAGAATTGTCATGGGGTTTTATCCAGTCTATTGATGAATCTCTGAATTATTCTCCGATCACGGTTTTAAATTCAACATTTAGAGATACCATTTCCAATTACAGCACTGCAATCAGGGCATCCGGAAACATAATCGTCAGGAATTCAAAATTCATTAATTTGGAGTCCCTCATCACCGCAGGAGCCATTGGGTTGAAGGGAATTCATGAACTTTTAGTCGACAACTGTACTTTTGTCAATGTCACTTCCGACAAGAATGGTGGAGCGGTATACATTGATGTCATGGGCTCAAACTATCCAAATACTGGTGAAGTCCTGATTAACAGGTCAACTTTTGTAAATTGTTCATCAGGTTTTGGTGGAGCCATATTGCAGTTGGGGGGTTTCCTTAATGTTGCAAATTCCAATTTCACTGAGAATCTTGCCATATTTGATGGTGGAGCAATATATACTTCCTATGTTGGGGTCAATGTTGTAAACTCAACATTCAACGCCAATTGTGCATGGTATCCTGGTGAGCAAAGAGGTTCCTTTGGAGGCGCAATATTCTGTGATAAGGGAATGCTTATTGTGAAAAATTCAAACTTGACCCAAAACTTGGCACAGTACGGCGGTGCAATTTACTTATACGATTCAAGTTATAACGTGGATGAAATAACATTCAAAGAAAATACTGGCATTAATGGAAAATATGATGATGTCTGCACTGTTTTTGACGGGAACATTGCTGTTTTGGATAATGCTACCAACAATTATAGCGGCAACGATTCAATAAGCCTAAACAACACAAATTATGCAACAATAGCTAATTTTGAAGGAATGAAGTTGTCCTTGATTAACAATACTATTGATATTTCCGAGCTTCCATCCAGATTCGATTTACGTGAATGGGGATGGGTGACTTCCGTTAAAGACCAGGGTACTATGGGGGCCTGTTGGACATTCGGAGCTTCAGGTGCATTGGAATCTGCAATATTGAGATATTTGGGTCTTGAAGTGGACCTTTCAGAAAACAACATGCAGGATGTTTCATTGAAGTATTACAGGTATGGAGTTGAGAATATGATTGAAGGAGGTTTATCACAGGTACCTGCAGAGTATGCATTAAGCTGGCTGGGTGTTTTCGACGAAGAATATGATGTTTATGATCAACTTGGAAAAATCTCACCAATTTTTGCAGCCTTTAACAGTATCCATTTCCAGGATGTAGTCATTGTGCCTCCCCGTCAAAATGCAACAGACAATAATCAGTTAAAAGAAGCCATTTTAAAGTATGGTGGTGTGTTTATTAATTATTTTGCATGTTCTGGTGACATTGAGCAGTATTATAATGGAACTCCTCAAATCAACCATGGCGTTACTCTGATTGGATGGGATGACAACAGGCAAATAGCAGGTGCTCCAGAAAAAGGCGCATGGATTATTAAAAACAGCTGGGGTACTGGCGCTGGTGAAAATGGATATCAGTACATCTCCTATTATGACACTTCCTTATCAACAGTTAGTCCGTCATTTGCATATCTGTTGGAAAATACAGTTGCGTATAATATGAATTATCAGTATGATATTTTAGGTAGTATTAGCGTATATAGTAATGCAACGGAATACCGCAATAATTATGTGGCGATAAAGGATGATTTGATTGCCGGTGTCGGAACTTATTTTTTAATGGGTTCTGGTACGGAGTATACTATTGAAATCTATGTGAATGATGAGATTAAACTCACACAGGATGGTGTTGCACCATTCCTTGGATTCCATACAGTTAAATTGGATTCATATGTTCCTATTAATAAGGGTGATGTCTTTACTGTTAAAATCAAGTCAGACTCAGTTCCTGTTTTGAAAGAATCAAGGCAGCATTATGTGAAAGGTGCATCACAATACTTATATGATGGTGTCTGGATGAACATTTCCAGTGAAAATGCCGTTTGCTCTATAAAGGCATATACCGTCAGTGACGACAGTAAAGTGATACAAAACGCTGACATTTCTGTTGATTACGCATCACTCTCATCCTTCAGCGTTAAAGTTGTGACTGCTGATGGGCATCCTGTTGCTGGTGCATCTGTCGGATTTACTATTAACGGCAAGACTGTTAATGTGTCAACTGATGTGGAAGGTATTGCCAAACTGGAGATAAATGAAGCTCCCGGCACTTATGTGATTACAACCGTTTATAATAATCAATCCTATGAAAACAATGTCACTGTAACATTGGATTCAAAGAATTGTAAAGTCGTCTCTGAGGATATTGCAGTTGATTATGCAGGAGGATCCTATTTTACTGTAAAAGTGGTTTCCGGTGATGGTAAAGTTGCTGTTGAAGGCGAATTAGTAATATTCATATTAAACGGTGATGCAATAACAGCAAAAACAGACAAGAACGGAATCGCAAGAATAAAAATAACACAAACTCCTGGTAAATACACAATCAAAACAGTATTCAACGGCAAAACCTATAACAATAAAGTCACTGTAAAACAGGTATTAAAAACCAGTAAAGTCACTGTTAAAAAGACTGCCAAGAAGTTTACCTTGAAAGCAAAGCTCAAAATCAATGGTAAATTGGTTAAAGACAAAACTGTAACATTCAAGTTCAACGGCAAAACCTATAAGGTTAAAACCAACAAGAAAGGAATTGCTCAAAAGACACTTAAGAAGAATGTTATTAAAAAGCTTAAAAAGGGTAAAACCTACACTGTCAAAGTGACATACCTTAAGGATACAATAAAAACAACCGTTAAAGTAAAATAGTGCCAAATGCACTATTTTAATTATTTTTTTAAATTTTAATTAATGTTAAGGATTATAATAATCAACCTTAATCATCAACCAATATTATTTTTTTATTTTCATTAAACCGCTTTAAATCAAAAAATAGTAATTTAAGGAATTTAAAAAAATTAATCATCAACCACATTAATAACTTCATGATTCATTTTTCACAATCAAATCACTGGGCGGACAAATATCAGTTTATAAGCCCATTATTTTTCAAATCGTTATATATTTATATATTCTTTTATAGATTTTTAAGCAGGAATTGAATGTTTTAATCAGAAAAATCGTCTTTTAGATTGTTTGTATAGAATAAAACAAGATTCTTGAAAAATATTTATCATGAAAAATTGGGAGAATAGGACCATGAAATACAAAAAAACCACGATTATATTGTTCTTGGCTATTTTTCTATTGAGCATAACCTGTGTTTGTGCCAGTGATGCGAATGACGCCGCAATAGCTAGTGAAAACAATATGCAAATTGAATCAACACAACAGAACAGTGAAATACTGGCGGATAATGTGGGGACATTTACACAATTGGACAGGGATATTGATGACTCACAGGACACCTTTGAAATGCAGCATGACTATTCTTTCAGCAATGAAAGCGACAATGGTCCGGTTGTTATTGAGAAAAGCAATTTCACGATAAACGGAAACAATCATATTCTGGATGGAAATAAGCAGTCCGGAATACTTAATATAACAGGAAATAACATTACAATTAACAATCTGGTTTTTGTCAATGGAAATGCCACCAAGGGTGGTGCAATATATTCCGCTGGAGGCATTACCTTGAACAATGTCACTTTCATAAATAATTATGCAGGTGGCCTGGGTGGAGCAATAGCGAATTACAATGGAACTGTCAACTGTAATAATGTCAGATTCATCAACAATTACGCTGAATCCGGTTCAGCAATATATATGGAAGATACTGATCTTTATCTTTACAAAACATTCGTGACTTCAGGCATTCAGAACATGAGAGGCCAGATTTATGCAAAAAGTTCATCATTTAATCTGGACAATGTGGATTTTGTAAACATATCTTCAATTTATGCGTGTGCATTATATCTTGAAAGGTGCAAAAACCTGACTGTTGTCAATTCAAGATTTGTCAATCTGACAGCTAACATTACAGCCGGAGCAATTGCAGTTAAATCTCGTGGCAATGTCTATATTAAAGGCTGTGAATTTATCAACACCAAATCTTTTAAGAATGCAGGTGCAGTCAATGTGGATTATATAATAGATTCCAAGGTCACCATTCTGGATACGGTGTTTGTCAATTCATCTTCCATGATGGGTGGGGCATATATTCAGCTGGGAGGTAGTCTTTTCATGAACAATACAAATTTCACCAGCAATAGTGCAGTCCATAACGGTGGAGCGGCGTATTTGGCATTTTTGGAAAATGCTGAGATTAACAATTGTGTTTTTGATTCAAATGCTGTCGAAGACTTTGAGGATTATCCAGGTCTGGGAGGCGCAATATTTTCCGATTACAACAATATTTTGATAAACAACTCCAGTTTCCTCAATAACTCTGCAAGTGCAGGTAATGCAATACTGGCCGTTGATACATATTATGCAATTGCCAATTCCATCTTTGAAAACAATACGAATGCTCTTTTCACTTATTATGATGTTGGAAATTGTATTTGGAAAAATAATACATTTGACAATGAAATCGTCATCACCAATCAGACTCTAGATTATCCGGCATGTGTTGATTCCCCGGCACTGAAATTTGAACCGGTCAACAACACCATAACTGTCGTGGGTCTTCCGGAAAGATTCGATTTGCGTGATTGGGGATGGCTTACGCCAGTAAAGGATCAGGGTAGAATGGGGGCCTGCTGGACTTTTGGATTGACCAGTGCTGTTGAATCAGCAATTTTGAAGACATATGGCCTGGAGCTTGATTTGTCTGAAGGCAATCTCCATCATAACATGTTAAAGTACTTCAATTACGGTTGCACCGACTTAGATGAAGGCGGTACCGGTGGGGTTGCTGCATCATATATGGTGGGATGGTATGGTCCTGTTTTTGAAGAAACTGACATATATGATGAGGTTGGAAAACTTTCACCATATATAACAACAGGTTCTGATGTCATTCATGTTCAGGATGTAATATTTGTTTCAAATGATAGAGTATTAAACGGTACAGAAATCAAAACAGCAATCATGAAATATGGAGCATTAAGCGTAGGATATTGGGCAACTTCTGATGATAAAGAGGGCTATTTGAATTTAAATACATCTGCACAATATACATTTGATGCACCTGGCCTGAATCATGAGGTTTCTGTTATTGGATGGGATGACAATTATTCTAAGGACAATTTCCTTAAAACTCCGCCGGGTGATGGGGCATGGATTATTAAAAACAGTTGGGGAACTTCAGTTGGTGACGGCGGTTTCTATTACATTTCATATTATGACAAAACATTTCTTGCAGCATCCTACATTATTAATCAGGGTATTGGAATAATACTTGAAAATAAAGTGCCGTACAATAAGAATTACGGGTATGATACTGTATGGGTTGGTGATTTCTTAATGTCTAATGAAACGGATAATCTGACCTGTTTTAATCGCTATGAAGCTGAGGATGATGATCTGATTGCAGCTGTCGGAACATACTTCAATCAAAGCGGCATCAATTACACCGTGAAAATCTATGTAAACGGCAATCTGATGTTAACGCAGGATGGCGTATCTCCGTTCGGAGGTTTTCACACCATCAAGTTAAATGAATATGTTCCAGTTAAAAAGGGGGATGAATTTATTGCAGAAATAACCTCAAATTGTATACCTGTTTCTTCTTCAGGTCAAATTAGAGTTCATTTAAGTGAAAATAAATCATTTCGCATTGAAAATGGTGTCGTAAATGATTTATATCCATATTATGTAGCCTGTCTGAAGGTTTATACAGTAGAAGATGACTCCAAAGTCACTGCCAACACAGATATTTCAGTTGTTTACGGAGATGAATCTTATTTCAGTGCTAAAGTTCTAACTTGCGATAATCATTCTGTTGTGGGGGCATCTGTTGAGTTTACAATAAACGGGAAGGCGATTAATGCAACAACTGACAATGAGGGTATTGCCAAACTGGAAATAAATGAAGTTCCAGGCAATTATGTGATTGCAACTTCCTATAATAATCAGTCTTATCTAAACAATGTAAGTGTAATATTGGATTTGCAGAACTGTAAAGTTGTTTCTAAAAATATTGCAGTGGATTATGCAGGAGAATCTTACTTCACCGCAAAACTGGTTTCCAGTGATGGTAAAGTTGCTGTTGGCGGGCAATCAGTAATATTTGTAATTAACGGTAAAACACTAACCGTTAAGACAGACAAAAATGGAATGGCTAAAATCAAAATTATAGAAGGTCCCAATAAATACGCCATAATCACAATATATGATGGTAAAACAT
>NZ_JAUNXX010000031.1:0-13300 GCF_030539555.1 Methanobrevibacter sp.
TTAAATAATTTATATATTAAATTTTGGAGATGGAATTATGTGTATTGCAGCCCCTGCTCAAGTTGTTGAAATTAATAAAGAAGATAATTGGTTATATGCTGACTTCGGTGGAGCAAGACAACAAGCTAAATTGGATCTTTTACCTGATGTGGAGGTTGGAGATTATGTCCTTATCCATGCCGGTTATGCAATTGAAAAATTAACTGAAGAAGCAGCTAAAGAATCTTTAGAAGCTTGGGAAGAACTTTTAATTGTTCTTGAAGAAGAAGATAAAGAAATGGAAAAAGCAAGAATGGTTGATTTAGAAAATCAGTAAATTGACACTCTTGTTACTCCTTTTATTTTTAAGAATTCGTTTATTAAATCACCACTTACCGGTTTTTCAGTAATAATTATTAATGATGGGGCTTTTTGAAGTTCTGTATCCTCAGCATAAGCCTGTCTTATCCCTATTCCTTTTTTTGAAATTAAATTTGCTGTTGCAGCTAGTATGCCTTCACTTTCAGATCCAACTTCAATTTCTATTACACCCAGATTAAGATTTTTTGCTATGTTTTTTAAAAGAGTTCCTGCGGGGATAATGTTACTGAAAAGATTGTATAATTCTTTGTCTTCTTTTATGATTGCAATTGTTGATTTTATAACTCTTCTGTCTACATCTGCAGCTGTCGCTAGTGATTTATCACTTATTTTTAAGTTGCCGCAATAAATTTTTCCATCTTCATTTAAAGATAGTCCAAGTTCAATCATTTTTTCAGCAACTCTTATACGTGCAGGGTATTTTTTGAATTTTTCATTGATTTTTTCCCACATAATTATCATCATTCCAACTTTTTGTACATTCATGTCATATTATGTTGAAATTGATATATAAAATTAGTTATTGTTTTTCCTTTAAATTTTGGCAAAACAGGAATTTGAAGAAAAAATTCTCAGGTAAAACTAAAAATCATAAAAATTAGATGTAAGTAGGCTAGATGGGATTCGAACCCATGACCTCCCGGTTATCAGCCGAGCGCGCTAACCAAGCTGTGCCACTAGCCTATAAAAAAACATTTTGACAGTTAACTGTCAACACTTATACTTATATTAATAACTATATATAATCTTTTCGGTTTTTTGTAAGATTATATATAGAATTATATAAGATTAAAAAAATTATCTGTTAATCATTTCGTTAATGGAGTCAGCCATAGCATGTCCTTCAACGATGATTTTTGCTTTTTCAATACCTTCAACATTTTCAGCTCTAATTTTTGCATCAGCTGCAATACGAGTAATACTCATACATCCTGGGTTGGTAGGTTTAAGTATAATTTCGGCTTGATCGCCGTCTACAGTAATATCTTGTACGATTCCCATTTCTACAATACTGATTCCCATGTGAGGGTCATTAATTACAGAAACTGCATTTTTAATATCATTTACTAAATCTTCTGACATAATTTAGTCTCCTATAATTTTTATTGTATTAATAATTATTTATTAGGTTATTTTATGTTTGGTTTATATTTGCATGAAAGTTATTTCAATCTATGCTTAATTTTAACACCAATTCCATTGCCACATTCTACCATTTCACGACCTGTCATTACGGCTTTTCCAACTCCAACGACAGTATCTTCTTTAACAACAACTACTTCGTCATTTGGAATGATTTTAGGGTCCGCTTTCTTGATTCCAGGGGCAAATACTGTATTTGTCTCCAGGTCAAAATCAATATTTACAATGTTTATTCCCAAATCTTTCAATATTTCTCCGCCCGGCAAATTTAATCTGAACAATCCGTAATCTTTGTTAAGTAAAGCTAATTGTTTGCCGTCAGATAATATTCTTTTATGATACATTCCTTTGGTTTTAACATTATGTGGAATAAAATCATAGGCTTTTTCGCCGAACTGATACATGGCTATACTGCGCAGTTCGTGCAAAGTCTTTTCCCGTCTATTGACTCTTTGATGTTTTTTAAGTTCCATTCTTAAATTATATAATGAATCGGGGGAAGTCGGTCTTCCATCTTCACATACGTTGATGAATTCATCAACATATTGTTCACAGGATTCCAAATAACCTCCGCTGAGGTTGGCTATTACAGTTTTTCCTTCACAGTATTTTTTAATTAATTTTCCGCTTTCATCAATTTCATCCTGTGACCATGAACCGGTTGTACTCACGTCATATGATTGTATTGGAAAAGTATTTTCAAGTTCTCTTGGACATATTCCAAAAGGAGATGTCACAATCAGTTCTTGAAATGATCTTGTAATCTTTCTGAATTTTTGATGTGATTTGGAGTTGGAATAAGGTTTTTTCATACTGCACGGCAATAAAACAATAGTATCGCCGAGAGGTTTCATAATTTCCATTCTTTGTCTCCATCTTACCGCTTCCGGACGGTATAAAGACTCTTCACTTGAACATATTACTTTCATATTATTCCTCAAAGGATTTTATTAATTCTTCATCTAGTTTAATTAATCTTTCAATGTTATCGTCACTATCCTCAATTCTGCGTTTCCATTTCTTTATGACAAAATCAATATCCACTTCTTCACTGCCGCTAACTAAATTGTCTGCATGAGCAACAATTTTTTCCTCAAGAGTTTCCGGCAGATATGATTTAACCGGAAGTCCTAATTTTTCAGCTTCACTTTCAGTGATTCCTGCTCCAATATGTCTTTCAATAATGTTTAAGACATTTTCATCATAGTCATATTCTCGGGCAATCTCAACGCCTTCAATGGCATGGGTTATATCATGAGTTTTGGATCTTCCAATATCATGCAGTAAAGCACCTTTTTTAATAAGGTCTTTATCTACATTGTCAAAATTAGCAGCTATTTCCATAGCTTTTTTATAAACGGCTTTTGAATGTTCAATAACATTTTCAGGAGTATTTTCCTTCTTAAGTAATTCAATTTCCATTTTATCTTATTCATTAATCTTCTTATTAAAGGAATTAAAATTACTTTCAACCATTTTGATATCTTCTTTAATCTGTTTTATATTAGCTTCATTGTCCTGGAATTCAAGTTCTTCACCACATGCAGGACATAAAAATTCATAATCTGAAGCTTCGTCAAAATCAAGTCTTACATGGCCTTGAGGACATATAAAAAACATATTATTTTCTTCACGTTCTAATTCGTCATTAAGCATTTTCAGGTATTTTTCAGAATCTTTTATAATACGTGAAATTACTTCATCAGTTTCAAATTTCCAGGAATATGTAAACCATTGAGTTTCAGGGTCTTTACTTCTTTTATAACTTGCCAGTCCCATGTCATAAAGTCTGTAAAGTATTTTTCTAACGATGTTTAATTTGATTTCAGTTTTTTTGGCTATTTCTTCATCTGTTTCAATTCCATCGATTAATGCTTGAACAATAGGTAAATTGCTTTCATCTTCAACAACATTGGTTAATAAAGTCTTTACTAATGGATCATCTATCATTTAATTTCCCCTAAAGTCTCATTATCATAGTTTATCTAAACTGAAAATATAAAAATAAACAAAAAATTATGATAACTTATTAAAATTAATGTTTAGTTATATCTTTTTTATTATAAAAATATAACTAATTATAATAGAATTTTTCTAAAATTAATAATTTTTCAAGATATCTAGGAAGTTTTCAATTATATAATCCACTTCATCATCACTTAATGTAGAATAAATCGGAAGACTTATTTCATTTTCAAATAAACTATATGCATTAGGATAATCTTTTATGTCAAACCCTAAGTTTTTATATGCTGTTAATAGTGGAAGTGGCTTGTAGTGAACATTGGTGCTGATTCCACGTTCTTCCATTTTAATTATGATTTCATTCCTGTCTTCTAGGGTTATGTCTTTGATTCTTGTGAGATACAGGTGTCCTGATGATTTTGAAGATTCGCTAGTGTGTGTTGGTGTAATGATTTTTGAATCTTTAAATCCATTTTCATATTTTTCAATGATTTCATGTCTTCTTTTGAGCATGGAATCATATCTTTCTATTTGTCCGAGACCGATTCCCGCCTGCACGTCAGTCATATTGCATTTGTAGGCAGGAATTAGAATATCGTATTCCCATGAACCTTTTTGGGTTTTTTCAAGAGCGTCTTTAGTTTGGCCGTGAAGTGATAGAATTTGATATTGTTTGTATATTTTTTCGTTGTCTAAACCGTCATGGTTTTTCCATGTCACGGCGCCTCCTTCAGCTGTTGTTAAATTTTTAACTGCATGGAATGAGAAACATGTAAAATCAGCTAAACTTCCTGCTATTTTATCATTTTGAATAGCTCCAAAACCATGTGCACAGTCAGCAACTACAATGATTCTGTTGAAAGCCTCCTGAATTTCATTATTGGATTTGAACAGCTCTCTTTTGCTTTCAACTATTTCAAAAATCTTGTCATAATCACATAATATTCCTGCAATGTCTACAGGCATTATTACTTTGGTCTTATCGGTTATGGCTTCACTCATTAATGAATAATCCATTTCCTCTTTATCACTTTGGCTATCAATCATTACCGGTGTTGCCCCAACATGGCAAATGACGCTGCATGTGGCAGTATAGGTATATGCAGGCACGATTACTTCATCACCCTTTCCAATGCCCAGCAGTCTTAAAGTCATTTCAAGTGCGGTGGTGGCGGCACTTAAACAGACGGTCTTGTCAGTGTTACAATATTCACTAATTTTTCTTTCAAATTCTTTTGTTTTAGGTCCGGTGGTAATCCAACCGGATTTTAAAGCAGCAACAACTTCTTCAATTTCTTTATCTGTAATGTCTGGTGGTGAAAAAGGTATATTCATAGTTTTATTCTCCGTTAATTTCTTGAGGACTTTTATAAGTAGGAACGCATTTTTTCATGGTATCTTTAATTTCTTCCTTATCAGTAATGTCATTATCTAATAGATATCTTAAGGAATCCAGTTTTTCTTCAATATCTTCCATAGTGAAGTTCATAGGCTCTGTAATGAATATTTTTTCGTGATTGGTTTCTTCAAGATTTTCTTCATCCATCAACAGCTCTTCATATAATTTCTCTCCCGGTCTCATGCCGGTAATCTCAATTTTTATGTCTTCATCTAATTTTAATCCGGATAATTCAATGAGGCTTTTTGCAAGGTCATAGATTTTAACAGGCTCGCCCATATTCAATACAAAGATTTCTCCACCTTTTGCATAGGTGATTGATTGCAGAACTAATGCCACTGCTTCAGGTATTGTCATAAAGAATCTTGTAATCTCTTTATGGGTGACGGTTACAGGACCTCCTTCCTTAATTTGTTTTTTAAATAAGGGTACAACAGATCCGTTACTTCCCAATACGTTTCCGAAACGAACTGCAACATATTCGGTTTCGCTTTCTTTATCTTTTGCCTGTATAATCATTTCACATAATCTTTTGGTTGCACCCATTATGTTTGTCGGATTGACCGCTTTATCTGTGGATATTAATATGAAACGTTTAGTTTTGTATTTGTCACAGGCGTTTACAAGATTATACGTACCGAATACATTGTTCTTAATTGCTTCAGTTGGATTATTTTCCATTAACGGAACATGTTTATGTGCAGCAGCATGGAAAACAACTTCTGGTGAATATTCTTCAAACAGGTCGAACATTCTTTGTTTATCTCGGATATTGGCAATGATGGCTTTTATGTCATTATTTGGATATTTTGCTTTCAATTCCACTTCAATATCATATAAGTTATTTTCATATATGTCTAGCATCAACAATTGTTTTGGATCATGAATCATTATCTGTCTGCAGAGCTCTTCCCCAATGGATCCTCCGCCTCCAGTCACTAGAACAATTTTATCATGAATCAGACTTTTAATGTTATTGTTGTCCAGTTCAACAGGGTCTCTTCCAAGTAAATCTTCAATTTCAACGTCCCTTAAGCTTTGGAATAAGTTTTCTTCAGTGATTATTTCCCTTAAGCTCGGAAGAATTTTTATTTCGGCACCTGTCTTACTGCAAAGTTCAAGAATTTCTTTCTTATCCTTATTGTCAATATTTACAATGGAAAAGAAGATGGAATCCACGTTGTATTTCGCACATATTTTTTCTATATCATATCTGTTGCCTATTATTCTCACTCCAGCAACGGAATATCCCATACGTTTTTTGTTATCATCAATAATCCCGATAATATCGTATTGACCTTTCAATGTTGTATTCAAGGTTTTAATGATGTCGTTAGCTGAGTATCCTCCACCAATAATTAGTAATTTCTTCTGATTTTCAGGAGTGTAGTTAATTCCTTTATTGACGATATCTGATAACAGGATGTATCTGATAAGCAAACGCACTACAACAATTGTAATACCGATTATCAAACCGACGACCAGATTAAGTTTGATTGATGGGTTTACCATATGAAGAATAAGCTCTTCGATTAAGGATACAATCAGTATTGAAATAATTGAAAGAATGATGTAGACGATATAGTCCTGATTATTTTCGTATCGGATAATGTTGGAGTATCTTTTTGTAACTCTAAATACAATTTGAAAAACAATAATCGCCAATATTATGCTGACTATAATTTCATTTCTTGTCATTGCACTGGTCGGATTCATTAAAAAAGAATCTGTGATTAACACAGATACAAAATAATACCCGAATATGATTGCAATGCAGTCAACTAGGGGCAACAAGAAATTCCGATATTTGCCGAATGTATCAATTTCCATCAGTTTCAGTCCTTCAATTTCAATTTCTAAACATTAATTATAAATTCTAACTTATAACTATTTGAGTACATTTATTTTTGTAAAATGTTAAATATAAAATTTTTCTTATAAATATATTAAATTAATTTAACACAGTTTCTGCTTGATATAATTATGAATTTTACTTTATTTGTGATGTATGGTGCTTTGAGAGGGTATTTTTTAATTATTTGTGTCTGATGATGACTGCAGGGGTATGTGTTATTGAATCGAGTGCATCAATTGTAACTTCGCTTATTTCTGTACCCAAAACAGATTTTACACTATGTATTGTTTTCATTTCTGTTGAAAGAGATTTTTGATAGTCTTCAGCTATATTTGCTATTTCTAATCCCTTTTCAATGCTTATTTTCTCACTGCAACCTAATGGTGTTGATCCCATATTCTCTGATAATTGTCCTTTCAGATATCCAAAAAATCCTTTATTCGCTTCAATCCCTTCAATGGCTATTGGAAGGCCTGTAAAATATTTTCCATTTTTCATATAAGTTGCATCGGTATCAATAATCATCACACAAACGTTTTTTCCAATCTCTTTTTTTATTTCTTTTGCCACTTTTTCAGGATTTTCGGGAAGCAGGGAAACATATGTTCCAGGAGCATTGCTTAAATCAATTCCTGCTTCTGAAGCAGGTTTTAAAGCATGTTTCAAACCGTATAATTGGAGAACTACTTCTTTGTGGGCTTTTGTCTCTTCAGGCAGTCTTCTGAGATTTCTGATGGTTCTTTTCTTTATTCCGAGAAGAGGTCCCAAAACATATCCCCAAAGATATTTGCTCCACACTGTTGTTAATAATTTTGCAGTCAATGAAGGCTTGTATTTTGATTCATCAACTAATCTGTTCTGTGACACTGAAATTGGTGTTTCAGCTATCACTAAATAATCTCCATCTTTCATCAGTTCCTTTGCAGGATTGATAATTGAATTTAAATTCTCATTTGGTTTAATGTATCCTGTTTCAATAGGAATTACAATGTAGTCTCCGTTCATCACATGTTTTATATTTCTTAACTCATCTTCTGTCATAAAAATCTTTTTAAAACTAGTTGTTCAATATATACTAATTAGTAAGTTATTAAATTTATAATGATGGTGTGTTTATGGCAAGAAAATTTATAACCTATTTTGATAAAGAAGGAAATGACTACACTGATGAATTAATTTCATCCGTTAAAGATAAATTAGATTTGTGTGATAATATTAAAACTATTGTCATTGCATCTGCATCAGGTAAATCAGCTTTAAAACTCGCTGATGCACTTGATGATGACATAAAAATAATTAATGTTACACATCATTACGGTTTTAGCGGATCAAATGAATCTGATATATCTGAGGAAATGATTAAAAAACTGGAAGATGAAGGCATTGTAACCTACTTTGGATGCCACGCATTTAGCGGTGCTGCAAGAGGAGTTACCAATAAATATGGAGGATACTCTCCATTGGATGTTGTTGCAGATACTTTTAGAATGTTTTCTCATGGTATAAAGGTGGCCGGCGAAATTTCAATAATGGCTGCCGATGCTGGTTTAATCCCTGTTGGAGAAGAGATTATTGCCATTGGCGGAAGAGGTCATGGTGTTGACAGTGCGGTTATTTTGACTCCGGTCAATGCTAAAAACTTATTCGACATGAAGATTCATGAAATCATTGCAATGCCTAGGGATTAACTTAATATATTATTGAGTATAATATATTTTTTTCATATTTCTTTAAAAAGTAGTTGCATTTAAATATTAGTTACAATAGAAATATTTAACAATTAATTTTAATAGCAGAGAATGTGGGGTTAATTTTGTGAAATTTATAGATGATGCAATCAAAGAATCCGAACAAAGAATGGAAGAGAAAACACCAGATAAAATCTCTTCAGACATAGATGAAGAGCTTATTAGTATAATGGACGGTGTTAAAACTAAAATTTTCGTTGTTGGTGCTGGTGGAGCAGGAAACAACACTATTTCAAGATTAAACGAAATGGGTATCGAAGGAGCAACAACAATTGCTGTAAACACTGATGCTCAAGATTTATTTTACAGTCAATCTAGTAAAAAAATATTATTAGGTAGACAAACTTCAAAAGGATTGGGTGCAGGTGGTGAACCATCTGTAGGTGAAGAATGCGCTGAAGAAAGTGAAGATGAAATTAGGGAAGAATTAGTAGGTGCTGACATGGTATTTGTCACTTGCGGTCTTGGTGGAGGAACCGGAACCGGTTCAGCTCCGATAATTGCAAAATTAGCTAAAAAATTAGGTGCATTAACCGTTGCAGTCGCAACATTACCATTTTCTGCTGAAGGAATTAAAAGAAGGGAAAATGCAGACCAAGGTTTGGAAAAACTTCAGGACGCTGCAGACACTGTTATTATTATACCTAATGATAAATTATTAGAAGTTGCACCAAACTTACCTTTAAACAAAGCATTCATGGTTTCCGATGAAATTTTGGGAAGGGCAGTTAAAGGAATTACAGAACTGATTACTAAAAGAGGTCTTGTAAGTTTGGACTTTGCTGACATTAGAAGTATTATGAGCGGGTCCGGAATGGCAATGATTGGTATGGGTGAATCTGATTCTGGAGATAGAGCTTTAGAATCTGTACATGAAGCATTAAGCAGCCCATTACTGGATATTGATATTTCAAATGCCACTGGTGCTTTAGTTAACATATCCGGTAGTTCTGATTTAACATTACATGAAGCTGAGAAGATTGTTCAAGTTGTTGCTGATAAATTAGATCCTGAAGCTAACATTATTTGGGGTACTCAAATTGATGAAAGTCTTCAAAATATGGTTAGGACCACTGTGGTTGTTTCAGGTATTAAAACTGATTATGATTCTGATAATGAACCAGATATTGAATATGCTGAGGAAAAATCAGAATCTGAATCAACTAATGATCAATTAGATGATTTCATTGATGGAATTTTCTAATTCTATCTTCTTATTTTTTTTGAATAATGCAAACATTTATTAATGTTTAAAATATAAATTATTTTATTACTATTATTTTATTATAATTCATTAAACTATGGTCTCATAGTTTTATTAATTTTGGGTATTTAAAATGAATGTACAAGAACGTTTTGATAAATTTGTTAAAGACAGTAAAAGAGTATTAAAAGTATCAAGAAAACCAGATAAGCAAGAATATATTGAGCTAGCTAAAGTTACTGCTATTGGAGTAGCTATTATTGGTGTAATCGGTTTTGTTATAGTTTTGCTCGGTTCATTAATTGGTTTATAAAACAATCAATCATTTCTTTTAATCCAAGTTAGATTATAATAAGATTTTGTAATAATTTTGTATCTTTTTGATTTTAGATTTTTACTATTAAGTCATATCTATAATCAATAATATGATATTATTAGAACCTAGGGGAAGCCGGGGGATAGCTTAGTCAATTTTCACATATCGTGAATTACCTAAGAATCTGTAATTTAGACAAGTTGCAGTGCTTCAAATAACTTTTAACTTAATGTATGATTAACCAGTAAATTATGAAATAGGTGAATTTTTCATGGAAGATACTAATAGTTCCATATATGCTCTTAAAACCTCTGCAGGTCAAGAAAGAAATGTTGCCAGATTGTTGGCACGTAAAGCTAGAACCATCGATGGCATAGGCATTTCCTCAATTCTTGTTCCGGAATCTTTAAAAGGGTATATTCTAGTTGAATCATCAACAAAAATAGATCTTAGAAACCCTGACTTAAAAGTACAGCATTTAAGAGGTGTTGTAGAAGGTAATGTTGGCATTACTTTTGAAGAGGTGAAAAGATTCTTAAAACCAGAACCTATTATTTCCTCAATTCAAAAAGGAAGTATTGTTGAGCTTATTTCTGGACCATTCAAAGGAGAAAGGGCGAAAGTGGTTCGTATTGATGAATCACGTGAAGAAGTCGTTCTAGAGTTAATAGAAGCAGCAGTACCTATTCCGGTTACTGTTAAAGCTGATCAAATTAGAATAATTCAAAAGGAGGCTGACTGATGGCTAAAGATACAGTCGAAGTTCTTATCGAAGGTGGAACTGCTACTCCGGGACCACCATTAGGACCTGCTTTAGGACCTTTCGGTATTAACATGATGCAAGTAGTTGAAGAAATCAATAAAAAAAGTGCTGACTTTGCAGGAATGAAAGTGCCTGTTAAAGTTACTATTGATAGAGATACCAAAGAATTTGAAATTGAAATTGGTACTCCACCAACAACTGCTCTCATTATGGAAGAATTAGGCATCGAAAAAGCTTCTCACGAACCAGGTTTAGACATTATTAATGACTTACCAATCGAAACCGCTTTAAAAATCGCTAGAATGAAATTTGATTCATTACTTTCTAACGATTACAAAGCAGCTACTAAAGAAGTTATGGGAACCTGTGTAAGTATGGGATTATCTGTAGATGGTAAAGACCCAAGAGAAGCACAAAAAGACGTAGATGCTGGAGTATACGATGATATCTTATTAGAATAGGTATTTTCGTTCAAATTAAAACTTAAGTTAATGATACAGTGTATATGATGTTATAATTACGATTATAATTGATATACTGTTTTTAATTCATGCAATCGTTTAAGAATTTTTTTCTTGTAATCGATTCTCATGAAACCAAAAAAATCCAATGAACATAATGTTCATGGGGGATGAATATGACACAAGATGTAATTAACGCGGTGAAGGAGGCAAAAGAACAATCTAAGCCGAGAAACTTCACTGAGTCCGTAGATATTATCATTAATATCCGTGACTTAGATGTCAGAAAGCCAGAAAATAGGTTTAATGAGGAAGTTACTCTTCCTAACGGCCGTGGCAAGGATGTAAAAATCGGAGTCATAGCTGATGGGGAACTCATTGTTCAGGCTAAAAATGCTGGTCTTGACGTTGTCATTAACAAACCTGATTTAGAAGAGTTAGGAAAAAACAGAAAAGATGCTAAAAAAATAGCAAACTCTGTTGATTTCTTTGTAGCTCAAGCTGATATGATGCCACTCGTTGGTAGATTCTTAGGTCCAGTTCTTGGTCCTCGTGGAAAAATGCCAAAACCAGTGCCAGCAAGTATCAAACTTGACCCTCTTTTAGACAGATTACAAAGTACTGTTAAAGTTGGTGTAAAACAACAGGCAAGTATCCAAATTGTTGTTGGAAGCCAAGACATGTCAGACGAGGATATAGCTGAAAATGTGGAAACTGTTCTTACAGTCTTAGACCGCAATTTAGAAAAAGGAAGAAGTCAAATCAAGTCCATGTTTATAAAAACAACTATGGGACCAGTAGTGAGGGTGATCTAATGGCTCATGTTGCTGAATGGAAAAAGGAAGAAGTTAAAGAGCTTTCAGGGATTATCGGTCAATACGATGTTGTCGGTATTGTCGATTTATTAAACATTCCTGCAAAACAGCTTCAAGAAATGAGAAAATCTCTCAACGGCAAAGCTGTTATCAGAATGTCTAAAAAGAATCTCATTGACTTAGCTCTTGAAGATTGTAATGCTGATAAAACCAACATTGTTGATTTATCTGAACATATGGATGGTCAAGTTGCACTTATTGCAACCGAAATGAATCCTTTCAAATTGTACAAAATATTAGAAGACAGCAAAACTTCTGCTCCTGCAAAACCAGGAACTATTGCACCTGAAGATATTGTTGTACCTGAAGGGGACACTGGATTTGAACCAGGTCCATTCTTAGGTGAATTGCAACAAGTTGGAATTCCTGCAAAAATTGATAAAGGTAAAATCTGCGTACAAAAAGAAACAGTTGTTGTAAAAGCAGGTGAAGAAGTATCTAAACAGGTTGCTGCTACCTTATCAAGAATGGATATTAATCCGATGGAAGTGGGAATTGACTTAAAAGCAGTATACGAAGAAGGATCAATTTACACTTCAGATGTACTTGCAATCGATGAAGAACAAACATTAGCAGATTTACAAAAAGCGTTCTCAGGCGCATTCAACTTATCTGTAAATGCAGCTATACCTACTACAAAAACTATTTCCGCAATATTATCTCTCGCACATACCAGAGCTGTCAGCGTTGGTGTAGAAGGAGCTATATTGACTTCCAAAACTTCAGAACCAATTCTCGGTCTTGTAAATGCTAGAATGTTGGCTATTGCTTCTGCAATCGCTGATGTTGATGGTGCAATCGACGATGAATTAGCTGAAAAACTTTCTAATGCTGCTGTAGCAGCTGCTCCAGTAGTGGAAGAAGAAGTTGTCGAAGAAGAGGAAGAAGAGGAAGAAGAAGAGGATAGTGAAGAAGAAGCAGCAGCTGGGTTAGGAGCTCTCTTCGGGTAAAATTAAAATTTAATATTATTAATTAACTAACACTTTAAAAAACTAATGGTGATAACATGGAATATATATATGCGGCAATGATTTTGCACAGTGCAGAAAAAGATATTAACGAAGAAAATGTTAAAAGTATTATTGAAGCAGCAGGTATCGACGCTGATGATGCTAGAATCAAAGCATTAATCGCAGCTTTAGAAGATGTTGACATCGAAGAAGCTATCGAAACCGCAGCTGTTGCAGCAGCAGCTCCTGCAGCTGCAGCTC
>NZ_JAUNXX010000031.1:13310-18715 GCF_030539555.1 Methanobrevibacter sp.
TCCAATGTCTGAGCCGAGGTGCTGTGTCCAAACATCTTCTGAAGAAGCAGCAGCAGCTGGATTAGGTGCTCTCTTCGGATAGATTTTTTAATCTATCACCTTTCTTTTTTTATTTATTTTTTTTACTAATTTTTAAAACACTATTTTTTGCCATAACTCTACTATTTTTTTTGAATATTTGAAAATTTATTTATTATATTAAAAACAGATATTTTACTAATAAACAATTTAAATGATTAATATGGTAGAAATTTTTGATGAACTTGGTTATAAAAAACAAACATGCAAAACTTG
Source organism: Methanobrevibacter sp. (assembly GCF_030539555.1). Classification (GTDB taxonomy): domain Archaea; phylum Methanobacteriota; class Methanobacteria; order Methanobacteriales; family Methanobacteriaceae; genus Methanocatella. Next base: position 13,605 of record NZ_JAUNXX010000031.1, read on the forward strand.
CGGACAGGAGTTTTACTCTCAAGTTACAAGAGATACTTGTGGAGATGCTCCATGTGATGAGTATGAGTTTATTGCAAACCCTGCAACTGATAAACCATACAACTTATATGAAATCCAGAAAGTTTTTAGAGAATTTTTAGAAAGTGAAGGACACACACATGTCCCAAGATATCCCGTTCTTGCCAAAAGATGGAGGGACGATGTGTTTTTAGTTGGAGCATCAATATTCTGTTTCCAGCCTTGGATAACTTCAGGTCTTGTCAAACCGCCTGCAAATCCTATAGAGATGGCTCAGCCTTCAATCAGATTGAATGATGTGGATAATGTTGGAAGGACCGGTCGTCATATGACTTGCTTTACAATGGGAACACACACTGTAATCAACAAAGAAGATGACTTCATCTACTGGGAAGATGAAACCATTAGGCTTTGCCATGAATTCTTTGCATATATCGGAATTAACACTGAAGAGATTACTTTCATCAAATCATGGTGGGCTGGTGGAGGTAATGAAGGGCCTTGCTATGAAGTCTGTTGCAGAGGAGTGGAACTTGCAACATTGGTATTTATCCAATATGAAACACTGGAAGACGGATCCAAAAAGGAAATCCCAATCAAAGTTGTGGATACAGGATACGGGCTTGAAAGAATTGCATGGATTTCACAGGGAACTCCAACAGCTTATGATGCATGTTTTGCACCTGTAGTCGATAAGTTAAAAGAGTTGACTGGTGTTGAAATAAATGAAGACATCCAAGGACGTAATGCTCAGATAGCTGGGATGATGGATATTGAAGACATTGGTGATTTAAAAGAGTTAAGGGCTCAGGTGGCTGAAAGTTTAAATCTGTCATTGGATGAATACTTAAAAGCAGCAGAACCGATGGAAGCCATATATATCATTGCAGACCACACAAGATGTTTAGCATTCATGATTGCAGATGGAATAATCCCGTCAAATGTAAAAGAGGGGTATCTTGCTAGATTGGTTTTAAGAAGAACCATCAGATTCATGAAAGAGTTAAACATGAAAGAATCCCTTGCTGACATAATGGCTATTCAGTTGGATTTCTTGTCTAAATTTTATCCTGAAATACGAGATTCAGAAGAGCATATCATGAATATCATCACTTTGGAAGAGGAAAGGTATGCAGCAACCGTCAAAAAAGGAAAAAGCATTGTGAAAAGATCTATCAAAAGACTTAAAAAAGAAGGTAAAAACGAAATGCCTCTTGACATGCTGATAGATTTATATGATGCCCATGGAATTCCTCCTGAAACCGTTGTTGAAATGGCTGGTGATGATTTCACAGTTAATGTTCCGGACAATTTCTTCACTCAAGTTGCAGGGGCTCATGAAAAAGACACAACCAATAAAAAAGATACATTTAAAGTAGATTATCCTGAAACCGACTTATTATTCTATAAAGATTTCTACCAACAAGAGTTTGAAGCCGAAGTTTTGGGTCTTGTCGAAAAAGATGGGGACAAATGTCTTGTCTTTGACAAAACTGCATTCTACCCTGAAGGAGGAGGTCAACCTTCTGATATCGGTGCAGTTTCCATTGATGGAAATGACATTAACATCAAGCATGCTGAAAAAGTCAACAATGTTGTGTTGCACCATATTGACGGTGACATTGCAGATGATATTGCCGGTAAAACTGTTACTGCAAAAATCAATTGGGACCGTAGGATAACACTTGCTCGTCACCATACCGGAACTCATCTGGTTATCGCAGCTGCAAGAAAAGTATTGGGCAAACATATTTGGCAGGCCGGTTCTCAAAATGGCCTTACAAGGGCACGTATAGATTTGTCACACTACAAACGCATCACACAGGAGGAGTTAAACGAAATTGAAAAATTGGCCAATGAGTATGTGATGGAAAACATTGACTTGGATATCAAATTCCACACTCGTGATGAAGCACAGGAATTATATGGATTCGTACTTTACCAAGGTGGTATTGTCCCTGGAAAGATGATTCGTGTTGTAAAAATCCCTGGTGTCGATGTTCAGGCCTGTGCAGGTACACATGTCTTAAGGACTGGGGTGGTTGGACCTATCAAAATCAACAAAACTGAAAGGGTTCAGGATGGTGTTGAAAGGATTGATTTTTCAGCAGGTCTTGCTGCAATAGATTCAATGCAACACGATAGTGAATTATTAAGAACAAGTGCTTCAGTATTCAGTGTTGACAATGACCAGTTACCAAAAACATGCGAAAGGTTCTTCAGTGAATGGAAAGCACAGAAAAATGAAATCGACAGGCTGCAGTCTGAAATTGCAGCTTTGAAAATGAATTCTCTTGCAGATGACTTCGAAGAAATCAATGGATTGAAAGTTGTTTCCCAGTTGATTGAAGCAGACTTCAAAGAGCTTCAAAAAATGGCAACTGACTTTACAGACAATGGAAAGGCGGATGTTGTAGTTATGGGTAATAATAAGGGTAATATCGTTGGTGCAGCTTCACAAACCGCAATTGATGCTGGAATCAAAATAAATGAAATCATCAAAACTGCAGCGGGCATATTGGGTGGAGGCGGTGGAGGCCGTCTAACATTAGCGCAAGGTGCAGGTAAAAACACTGATAAAATGGATGAAGCTATTCAAGCTGCATTGGATTTAATTAAAGGATAATTATTATCCTTATCTTCTTTTTTTATGAGAATGTTTATTAATAGAAAATTGCATAATTATACTTGCTGTTATATTTTAAAAAACTAGTATTGAAGGGATTGCTATTTTTTTCAGCGTGTACTAAAAAGTGAGATGTTTTAATGAATTATGATGTAATTATTGCCAGATATGGTGAAATAGGACTTAAAAGTCCAAAAATAAGGTCACGTTTTGAAAGAAAGCTAGTTAAAAATATTAAGGCTACTTTTGAATGCGATGTTGATAGAAATCAGGGAAGAATTTACATTCATCCTAAAGACTTTGGTGATGGAATTGAAAAGTTAAATAGGGTTTTTGGTGTCGTTTCATACTCTCCGGCGATTTCAACTAAAACTACCTATGAAGACATTGACAATATATTGGGGAAATATGTTGAAGAATTAATTGCTGAAAACATATTGGACGAAAATACAAAATTTGCAATCAAATGTCGCCGTGTCGGCCAACATGATTTCACTTCCCAGGAAATGGCTGCACATTGTGGGGGAGTTGTTAGAAATAAGGTTTTGGCACCAGTTGATTTGACAAATCCTGATTTGACAATTTTTGTGGAAGTCAGAGAAGACAATACATTTATATTTCATGAAAAAATCAAAGGACCGGGCGGTCTTCCATTAGGAACACAAGGAAAAGTTGTTGTACTTTTATCAAGCGGTATAGATTCTCCAGTTGCAGCATATCTTATGATGAAACGGGGTTGTGAAGTTGTTGCACTTCACTGCAATAATGACCCGTTTTCAGGTCCAAAAGTCACTGAAAACTTCAATGCATTAGTGGATCAGCTTAATGTCTATGCAAAGGGCGTTCCAATAAAAAAACGTGTCATAGATTATGGTGAATATCTTACAGTTGCAAAACAAAAGGCTCCTGAGAAAATGACATGTGTTTTATGTAAATCTGGAATGTATAAAATAGCGGAGAAATTGGCCGTTAAATTGGGTGCCGATGCAATCGTTGATGGAAGCAGTGTCGGCCAGGTTGCTTCACAGACTTTATCAAACATATTGGCTACCCGTTATGGTGTTGGCATGCCGATATTGTCTCCATTAATTGGGCTGGACAAAGAGGAAATCACTGCTATCGCTAAAGAAATTGGAACATTTGAAATATCTAAAATTGACGATGGGGGATGCAGTGCAGTTCCAAGATATCCTGAAACTCGTGCAGATTTAGAACGTGTTAAAAATGCCTGTGAAGATATGAATCAGGATGTTGAAGTTCAAAAGGCTTTTGAAAATATTAGAAAAATTGATTGATTTTTCTATTTATTCTCTTTTTTAATTTTAATTTTAGAGTAATAACCTTGTTAAACATAATAATTAAATAGTATACTTCCCATAAATAATAAATGTCTAGTAAATAATTAATTTACTAATGAGGTTATTAAAATGAAAACTACTGTTAGTGTAATTAAAGCTGATATTGGAAGTGTGTCCGGACACTGTGTCGCACACCCTGAATTAATGGATATCTGTGACAGCGTATTAAATGACGCTTTGGATACTGGTATTTTGAAAGATTACTATATCTCCCGTTGCGGAGACGACATAGACTTAATCATGACCCACGATAAAGGGGAAGAAAACGAAGAAGTACACGAAACTGCATACAACGCATTCATGAAAGCTACCGAAAGAGCACGTGAATTGAAATTATACGGTGCAGGTCAAGACTTATTATCTGATACATTCTCCGGAAACATCAAAGGTATGGGTCCTGGTGTAGCAGAAATGGAATTCGAAGAAAGACCATCTGACCCTGTTTTAGTATTCTGCTGTGACAAAACCGAACCGGGTGCATTTAACTTGCCTGTATTTAGAATGTTTGCAGACCCATTCAACACTGCAGGACTTGTAATCGACCCATCATTACATGATGGATTCAAATTTGAAGTATTCGACGTAATCGAACACAAAAAAGTTATTTTAAACTGTCCTGAAGAAATGTACGATTTGCTTGCATTAATCGGTTCCACCGGAAGATACGTAATTAAAAGAGTATGGAAGAAAAACGGTGAAATCGCAGCTGCAATAAGTACTGAAAGATTAAACTTAATGGCTGGAGAATACGTAGGTAAAGACGACCCGGCATGTATCGTAAGAGCACAATCCGGTTTCCCTGCAAACGGTGAATGTGTAGATCCATTTGCATTCCCTCACATGGTAAGTGGATGGATGAGAGGATCCCACAACGGTCCATTAATGCCTGTTTCTGAAGCAGAAGCAAACCCAATCAGATTCGACGGACCACCTAGAGTTATCGGTTTAGGATTCCAAGTAGCTAACGGAGAATTAATTGGTCCTGTAGACTTATTCGATGATCCTGCATTCGACCCAACCCGTGAACAAGCTGCTAAAATCGCAACTTACATCAGAAGACACGGTCCATTCGAACCTCACAGATTACCTGCTGAAGAAATGGAATACAC
>NZ_JAUNXX010000114.1 GCF_030539555.1 Methanobrevibacter sp.
ATTAGTTTTAATTGTGGTGGTTTTCACATCTCCACTTGTTGAAATTTCAACACCATGTTTTCCAACTTCAAATTGTCTCATAGTGAATGAATTGTTAGTATTGTCAAATTCATATAAATTTTTTGTATAGAATGAAGCAATACCGTCTTTGCCAGTAGTTGCACTAAATCCTGCTCTAATATTACCTATTGTGTATAGGTTTATTGTTTTGCCACTAATTGTTGAATTAGTGTCAGTATCCACCAATTTAAATTTAAAAGCACCATTTTGGTATTGGTTTGAACTAGTTATTACTGTGATTTTAGCATTATAAATTCTATTTACAGTAACACTTGTTAAAGCAGTATTCTTATAAGTGATATTTAATGTTGCAGTTGTAAAGTTAAGGTTTTCAAATTCAATGAATAATGTATTGTTTTCTAATTTTACCATGTTGACATTTGCTATAAATGTATCATTTCCAACTTTATAGCTAGCAGTCACTTTTAAATCACTTAAATTGAAATCAATAATGTCCACGCCGTTGGTAATATTTTTTATAGTTACTTGACCTTTTTTAGTTGAGTTGACGTTAATTGATGAATCTGCATTGATAGTAATGTTTCCATAGACGGATACTAAAATATCTTTGCTGGATTCTGCAAAATTATCATTGCCCAAGAATTTAACGGTTATTGTGTGATTTCCTGAGGTTAATGATTTGATAGTGATAATAGAATTATTATATTCAAATGCGATTTGTTTATTATTTTCAAGTACATTAATTTCATTTTTTGTAACATTAATTTGTTTGTCGCCGGATGAAACTGATATTGGGATTGTTTTATTATCACTTTCATTAAATTTTGCGTTTTGTGCAGTGACATTGGTCAATGATTTTATAACAACTTTTTTACTTGATTCTGTTTCGCCATTGTAATTTAATATTACTGAAGCTGAAGCGAATTTGAGATCATTCAATAAGAATTTTACAGTATTTTTTTCAAAATCAAATGAATCAATTATTTTAAAACTACTGTTTCCATTTTCATCAACATATGTAAAGTTTAAGGTTAAATTATTTTTATTGATTGAATAAGTATTTACACCATCTGTGAGGTTAACTGGAATTTCAACAGTTATGCCGTCGCTTGTTACAAATGAAGGTGCATCTATTGTTTTATTTCCAAATATTGATAAAATGATATTTGTTGTTGAGTTTTTATAAATATCATTTCCTAAATAGTTGATAATTAAACTGTGATTTCCAATATCTAATTTATCTTCAACATTTAATTTAGAATTGTTATAATTAAATTTAATTGTTTTACTTCCTTCATTAACTGTAATATTGTCAGTAGTAATGGTAATTATGTTACTTTCATTATCTTTTACAGTTACTGGAATTTCTACAGTGTCTTTTTCGTTTACCAATACGTTTTCAGACTCTACTGTAGTATCTATTTTAGTTATATTTGCAGAACCGCTATCTGAAGCTTCATTATCGCTAAGTATGATATCAGAACTGTCTTCGGATAATATGTCTGCATCTGCTGTGCTGTTAGCTTCTGCACATACAGATCCGATACTTACTAATAGAAACAGTGAAATTACTATTAATAAGATATAAGAGTTTTTAAGTTTCATAACTTTTTATCCTCCTTTTTAAAAGAAAATCATATTATTAAAAAAAGTGTATAGATTTTCAGTACTATTAATATTAGTATTTTTAACATTTATACTTATGTTTTAGTTATATATAATCATTTTTGTTTTAATGTTTGTAAATTCAAATTTAATTTATTTTTTCTTTAACTTATTTGATACGTTATGTAAAAATATCATATCGAATGAATGTAAAAAAAAGGATTTTGAAGAATAAATAATTATTCTTCTAAGTATGAATCAAGGTTAATATTTAAATTATCACAGATTTCTTTTAATTGCTCATATAATTTTTCATCTATTGCAACACCATTAGCTTCAGCTTCAGCAATCCTTTTAACTTCTAAATCGCCCGGAATGGCTACATTTTCACCAGTTGCTCTAATTTGTGATACAAAATCTTCAGTATTTGCTACAAATTCGCCAAAGTCTCCGAATTTGGACGGGTCAATAACAACATACAGATCTCCTTTTGTACAGTCTTTTGTTGGTGAAGCTGTACCAGTTACGCCATGCCCGTATCCTGCCTGCACTAATGGTCCAGTTAAAATTTCAATCAATGCTGCAAGAGCATATCCTTTAAATCCACCAAATGGTAAGATGGATCCTTCGAGTGCCGCTTCAGGATTGTTGGTTGGATTTCCATCTTTATCTAATGCCCATCCATCAGGTAAATCCAAACCTTTTCTTTTTGATTCGATAATTTTTCCACGTGCAGTGACTGAAGTTGCCATATCTACTGTGATGTAGGTTTCAGATGGAATGCCTAATGCAATTGGGTTGGTTCCGATTAAAGGAGTTTTTCCTCCTAATGGTGCAATTGCAGGATCTGTATTTGCAAGAACCAATCCTATACAGTTTTCTCTTAATGCTAAATCAGAATAAAATCCAGTTACTCCAAAGTGATTTGTATTATGCACACCAACACATCCAATTCCAACTTCTTTAGCTTTTTTAATAGCTAATTGCATTGCTTTGTATGATACTGCTTGCCCAAATCCACTATTTCCATTAATTAAAGCAATTGCTGGAGTTTCCTTTTCGATAGTAATGTCATCATTTAAGTTTATTGTTCCTGCTTCGATACTAATTAAGTATTGTGGGAATCTACCTAGCCCATGTGATGTAAATCCTTTTAAATCAGCATCTATTGTTGCTTCAGCTACAAATTCGCTGTCTTCTTCACTAACTCCCAATTTTTTTAATATTTCTTTAACAAGAGCTATTTCCTTATCTTTCATTATCTTCATTTACACACCTCTTAATTTTATCAAATCAGTATTCAATTTCAGATCCTTCAAAAGCTTTTACAGTAATTTTTTCATCATCTGTTACTTTACATATTATCTGGCAGATACAGTATTATTTTAAAGTATCCATTATT
>NZ_JAUNXX010000064.1 GCF_030539555.1 Methanobrevibacter sp.
TTTTAAGTAAAAATTAGTTTTTATTAATTAATTTTACTTTTTTAGGAGAAACAATGATTAAATTCTTCTCATCAGAACGTGCAAGCAATAATGCCTGAGCGCCGTATCTTGCTCTCATCTGTTTAATTTTTTCACCAGCCAACTTAAAATTAGCGGGACTTTCCCGTTCTAAGAAAGATAAGTCTAGGATAACAGGATTTTTCTCTTCCACAACCTGATCAACCACATAGTTAACATCATCAATTGATTTTGGTCTGATGAGAGCAATTTCATAAAATGATTGTTCTGGAATAATCACATAATCATCATCGTAATCATAAGTTGGTGTAGATTTCGGTACAGTGTTACGATTCGGATTATGATTTGGATTTTGTGCCGGCCTAGGGTTTTGTGCATTGTTGTTTTGTTGAGAATTTTGTAAATTAGAAACTCCATTCCTTATATCCTTACCAAAATCACGTAATATATCAGCAATTCCCGGTTCATCGCTACTTTTTTTATTGCCGGATTCTGTTTCTTCAAAACCTAAACTTCTTTTTAAATTGTCTGTAAAGCTCATTTAAATTACTCCTCTAAATATTTAAAAATAGCATCTAATAATTTAGAAGCCCCATTATTGTAAACATCTTCAACAGGTAATCCGAATTCAGATTCGAAAGATTCAATAGTCATATCAGAATCTGCATTTTTAAGATTAATTGACAAACCGACCACCTTAGTAGGTTCAACAGCTTCAATAGCTTTAATCTCTTCAGCGATACCTTTTGGTTGTCTGTAAGGGTGATTTGGTCGGTGCCCAACAATAACTGCATCAGGAGCAGCACCAATTAAAATAGCTGCTGATAAACCTCTTGGGTGAGGGTTTCCATCTTCAGTCAAACTGGATTGACCTTCAATAAAAATAATATCGGGATTCTTAGTTTCTTCAACGTATTTAATAGCAGACAATACAGCTGCAGGAACATCCATTGCAGATAAACTTCCAGCTCTAAAATTAAAATCAGTTGGTTCTTCCAGCCCCATTTCATCAGTTGATATAATCGCAGGAGTTAAATCTCTTTCCATACAGGCCAGGCCTAATTTCTTGGTTGTTGTTCTTTTTCCACATTCTTGTGAAGTTCCTCCAACAAAGATGACCGGAGATTTAGGAGTGTATGATATTTTTGGTAAAACTTCACATGATTTTTTGGGAGCTGTGCCTGCTATCATTTCAACGACATCCAATCTAGGGCCAATTTCTTTAATTACAACACCTTTTGATGATGCAAATTTCTTTAAAGCCAAGTTTTCACTAACAGATAATGATCTAAATGAAGTAACAACGTTTAATCCAGCATCAATTGCCTGAACAGCATATTTTAAAGCAGCGCCTTCTGCCCCAATTGGCAACATGATAACAAGAGATTTGGCCTCCGGAGCCAGTTTTAAACATTCTTCCAAACTTCCTGTAACCTTATGTTTGCAGAAATCTTTTCCTTGTTTTTTAACATTATCATCAATGAATCCAATTGCCTCTACGCCTTCAAGATTGGAGAATTTTTCCCCTCCTCCGCCACAACCTACTACAATGAACGGATTTAAATCTTGAATCTCTTTAACTGATTTTACTGAATACAACAATTTCACCCCTATAACTTATAATTTATAATTATCCCTGTAATTTATTATCCTACTATTTTTGAAAAAAATCATAAAAATAATATTATACTATTAGATATGATTTTTCATATTAATAAATGTAAATGTTTTAAAGGGAATAATTTATAAATATAATATTAATTAAAAAAATTAAAGGGGAATGTTTCATGAGATTACATTCATATTTAACCTAACTTTTTTTGGTCGAATAGTTACCAAATGCTCTACCGAAAATAAGAATTTTATTAAAGTAGAGATGGTTAAATATGAATAATAAGCAAATACTTGAAGAAATAGCTTTGGTGAGAAACCAAAAGGAATCAACCCAACGAACCTACAGAAAGGCCATCAGCCATTATACAAACTTTCATCAGATGTCCCTGCAGGAACTCATTGATGAAGCCGATGATGAGGAAGAAGCCGGAATCAGGTGGAAAAAAAGAAAATTGAAAAGCAGACTGTTGACTTTCAGACAATGGTTAATTGAAAACTATAAGGCAAAAACAGTCAGAATCTATTTTTTAGCAGTCAAAGTCGTCTACAAACACTACGATATAGAAATCCATGACCTGCCCCCAATGAATAAGAAAAACATGAAAATCCCTGAACCAATCTATTATTCAGACATTCTTACCCATGAGGAAATAGACATTGCGCTTAAAAACACCAACATCAGATTCAATGCAATAATCCTATTCATGACCAGCAGCGGATGCGGCAGGTCAGAGACATTGAGTCTTACAGTCCAGGATTTCATCGATGCAACATACAGCTACCATGAAAAGGACGACATCTATGAAGCCCTGCACAAACTAAACAAAATGGAGAATGTCGTGCCCACATTTAGACTGAAAAGGATTAAGGTGAATAAGTACTATTTCACTTTCTGCAGTCCTGAAGCGGTTAAGGCAATAATTACATACCTGTTAAATGACAGGGAAAATCTGACCGGTGAAGATCAGTTATTCAGTATAAGCAAAAGCTATATCGTATCCAGATTCAATCATCTAAGCCATGAGTTGAACATGGGCTCTGCAGGTGAGCTGGTGAGACTGAGAACACACATGTTCAGGAAATTTCATGCAACCACTTTAAAAAAAGCAGGCATGAGCGAATCCGACATTGATGCCCTGCAGGGCAGGGGAAAATCCTCAACCCATGCATCATACTTTTATGAGGATTCAAATGACTTGCGTGAAAAATACATTCAGTGCTTGCCTAATTTGATGATAAACATGAACGTGAACGTTATGGATATCAAATCCCCTGAGTTTACAAAGGTTGAAGCTGAAAGGGATGAATTGAAATCAAGATTTGAAAATTTGAGCATGGATATTGACCGCATTAAAAAAGCTTTAGGAAATGACATTTATTAAGTCATTTCCATTTTTTATACATTTCAACATTATTTGCTGTTTTTTTCTAAACACCAATTTTAAAAACACCGAGGATTATTTTTTAAGTCTAAACAATTTAATAAAAAAATAAAATTAAATTAAATATTATCTAAAAAAACAAAAGAAAAATTTTATATATTCAAAACACTAATCTATTATTAGGCCTCACCATTCGACATCAATATTTCAAAGCGAATGCAATATTTTTGTGAGGTACTTACTCGAGGTGAAATATCAAAAAAAGAACAATAGCATATAAAAAAGGATTATAAAAAAATATTTTATGAATAATAAGCTTTTAATATTTTTAATTATAATCCTTCAGGTAAATATGAAAAATAAAAATGTATTTAACCGAGTCAACCCAACTTTGTTAAAAATTAATATTTTTCAAAACTTAACCCAATAACTAGTTTATTTTTAAAAATATATAAAGATTTGCTCATAACAAAAGCAATAAATATTTTACTCTAAATATTCGGTGAAGAATTGGAAATATTGAATTCTATTTTTATTTTTCAAATCATTGAATCCGTACGCTCTTCAAACAATGTCAATTTCATCAAAGAACATATGGAGTCAACAAATACCTGCAATCATCCAGACAGTCGAATTTTAAACATTAAAAAGAGTTGATAACATGATGGAAAAAGAAATAGATGGCAAAACCTATGTATTGGTTTCAAAAGAAGACTGGGAGAAAATATTGGAAATATTCGAAAGACTTGACAGGATATGTGAGAGATTTTGCTGAATGATTCTCCCATAATCTGATAAAATAGCTAAAAATGAAAAAGATTTAGAGTGAAAATAATGTCAATTAATCCAAGAAGAATGTTAAAAGAATTTATCAAAGAAACCTACAGTGAGGAGATTGAAAAATGCAGGGCAATGCACAGGCAGTCCAAAGTCAACATCGATTACAACAAACTGAATCCTTACCTTCTTGAAAAGACAGGCAAGGATTTCTTTGACTTGGAAATGTACAGACACATAGCCATAATTGAAGGTGAATACAATTCCAATCCATTTTCAAAGGAATACGTTTCTTTAAAATACGTAAATGTTCCTGAAACAGTTGAATTGCATAACCTGGATGCGACAAACAATCGTGAATGGATCAGCTGCAAGGCAATGGTTAAAAACATCACAGACATCCGTGTTGACTTGAAACTGGCAGTATTTGAGTGCATGAAATGCATGTCACAAACCGTTGTAGAAGTATCCCACAACAAAAACATAGCAGTCCCAACTGAATGCAAAAGTTGTAATGAAAGAACAATGAAAATTTCAAAGGAAATGAGCGAATTTAGAAATTTCCGCATTGCCAAACTGGAAGAACCACTGGAAATGAGGAAAGGAGGAGTAACACGTGAATTTAAAGGATATATGCAGGATTATCTTGCATCACCCTACCATAACATAAAAGCAGGTGCAGTTGTGGACGTGTGTGGAGAGTTTTGTGTTGAACCATACAAAAAAGATGAACTGGAATCATATGAATTTCTAATAGACATCCACAACATCACACCGGTAGACGATGCATTCGAAGATTACCTCCTAACGCCAACGGATAAGGAAATGATAATCGAATTATCCAAAAGGCCAGATATCTATGAGATACTTGTCAACACACTAGCACCTGAAGTCTATGGATATGAAACCGTCAAGGAAGGTTTACTGTTGCAGCTATTCGAAGGAGCACGACCCAAGGATGACGTATTCAAAACAGACATCATTGACAGGTGGACATCACATATACTTCTAATTGGTGATCCTGGAATCGGAAAATCACAACTGATTACAGCAGTCAACAGGAGAGCTCCTAAAGTGATTAATATTTCAGGAACCAATACCAGCCAGGTCGGATTAACCACCAGTGCAGTTAAAGACGAGTTGGCAGGAGGATGGACCATGGAAGCGGGAGGAGTGATATTGGCAGATTCAGGTTTGCTGATAATTGATGAATTCGATAAGTTATCCCCATCTGCACAGAAAAGCCTGAATGAACCTATGGAACAGCTGAGCATATCCTCTGCCAAAGCAGGAATCGTTCAGACAATGAGTGCAAGAACAAGCATACTGGCAGCGGCTAATCCCAAATACTCAAGATTCAGTGATTCAAAACCTATCAACGAGCAATTGGACATTGCAGAGTCAACACTGTCAAGATTCGATTTGATATTCGCACTAAGAGATGATATCAGTGAAACAAAAGACCGTGAACTGGCAAGAAGCCTATTGACTAGAAAGACCCGTGAAAATAAACTGGAAAGATTATCCGATGAGTGCTTCAAGAAATACATCACATACATGAAGGCCAACTGCTTTCCCACATTAACAGCCGAAGTGATTGACTTGTTATCTGAGTTTTATGTAGATGTGCGCCAACAGGCAACTCAAAGCCATGACGGCAAAGCCATTACAGCACGAGACCTCAAATCACTGGAAAGATTAACGATTGCACGGGCAAAATGCGAAGGAAGAACATTAACAACAATAAATGATGCGGAAGATGCCATCAGAATCTATAAAGAAAGCCTGTACAGTTTAGGTTTGGATTTAACAACTGCTGGTGAGATAGTTGGCGTTAAATCAGATAAGGAAATGGAAATCATCATCGATGTTGAAAGGATGATAAAAGCCAAAGTCGATTTTGAAGGTCTGCCATTATCTGGTGAAAGCATTAACTCTTTAAAAAAGGAATGCTGTCTGATGTGTCATGGAACAAGTCTGGATGATGAAAAAGTCTTTAGGGAGGCAATGGCGAAAATAGAGAGAATATTTTAAGGTAGCTATTGAAATTATGGTCATACTGCTCATATGGTCATGATTTCAACTATTCTTGATATATCATTTTTAAAAATTAGTATTATGAAATGGAATGATTAGTAATAAAAAAAACATTTGAAAAAGTGACTGGGAGCATTATCAGAAATCATGGTCATATGGTCATGATGCCCCCATAGCTACTATTTCAAGAATTATAAAAAATGGAGGTTTAAATTATGGGAAAGGAAGCTATTAAGCTAAGTATCGATAAAGAAGTGCTGGAAATAGCCCGAGAGGAAATACCGAACATAAGCAGATTCACAGAGGAATGTTTAAGAAAATATCTAGGAATAGGAACAACATTAAGTCCACTGTACAAACAACAGGAACTGCTTAACACAATAGGAAAGTGTCACTTGGAACTACATTTAATGAATGAACAAAAGCACATTGAAGAGATGAAAAGAGAAGCTGAGCTGGAAAAAATAAACTATGCCTGGAGATCCCTATTTGCACACTACAGAGACACTGGAAGAATAAGTGATGAACTGCTGCAACATGCAATAAAAGTATTGGGAGTTAATAGGGAAGATTTGATTGATATAATTGAATTGGCATATGCATATCTTCACCGTGACAGAATAGACATAACAGACTGGCAGAAAGTCTATGAAAAATACGGAAACTAGAATTCTGATAAACATGTTTAAATGTGAATGCTACCCAAACCATGAAATCTGTAAAAACAAAAACACATGCGAGTTCCGGATACCATTAAATCCAGAACTCCTCCAAATATATCGCCAACTGAAATATGAACTAGCAAAATTAAACACCCTAAAACAAAGAAAACAAGACTACCACCAGGTAGCATATGAAATTCAAAGTCACATGTATAGTGAAAAGATTATCATTAACGGGAAATTTCAACTAGTCCCCAAAACGAATGTACTAGGAGATCATATAACCAAACCCGAACACGTGCAAGTGAGATTAAACTATAATGACATCCTTTTTGACATACAAGACCAAGAAAACATAATTCGTGACCTAAGAAGAAAAGAACATGCCCTGTTTAAGGATATGAAAAGACCCATGTAATTTTTTCCAATGATTCAATGCCCATATTTTCTCGAACCCAGTTCTATTTGTTCCATATCCAAAAAATTCCACCTAACAAATGCGTATAAAAGCTATTTTAGATCCATCAAGATTTCTTTCGCACGGATTTGAATTACTAATACAGAATTATATTTCGTTTAACTTATCAATCCCAAATTGCATTACATTTTTATAATCACTAGTGCAAAATCATAAATATCATATATTGAACTTAATACATGTTTAAATATTTATAATATAATTAATTTAATTTTTATATCTTTATTCAACATCATATGAATCTCAAATGTTGATATTACCCTTTAATTATTTAGTTAGCAATGCCACTATTGTGAAACATGAGTCATGTTTTTTCATGAATCTACCCTCAAATACATCATTTGATTCAAGATTTCATCACATTATGATACAAAAAATTGAAATTTTCAAAAAGTAGCTATGACAAATCAAGTTAAAATCAGAATTATCAAATAGTTGACACTTAACATTTTCCCATAGCTACTATTCAATATTCAATTAAATTGTAGGATAATCAAAAAAAAATTAATTTGATTAAACCTAATTTTCAAATAAATCCCTTACTTCTTTTTCCCAACCCTCTTTATGTATTATTCTTCCAATATGCAAATTATCATCCAATATTTCTTTTTTAGTTAGTTTAGTTAATTCTATACAATCTTTATTAAATACATAAATTGCATTACCATAAAGTAAAGACTCCAATATAGTGAAATCTTTAAACTCAAATCCAACATACCCATTAAAACCGGATTTTCCATAAAACACAGTAGTTGGCTTATATGAATAAATATGTTCTAATCTAGCTTTGTCGGCTGGTTTTTTAGTATTCTTTATTTGTTTTAAAATAGGATTTAATTGTTCCTCCACTGTTTCCCAAGGCATCTCTCCTTCAGGTAACATTTCCCAGTTTAATCTCTTAATGTGTTTTAAGTCAGATAATACAGCTAATTCAGTTAAATCTCCCTTTAATATTTCACATTCTT
>NZ_JAUNXX010000115.1 GCF_030539555.1 Methanobrevibacter sp.
ATTGTAATCGGTACTGATGAAAATCAAGAAGGATACGGATGTGAAGAAAAAAACAGGTGCTGTAATTTTAAATGCGAATATTGTGAAATTTCACCTAGACAATATCTGAAGATTACGGGCAAAAAACCGTCAAATAAAAATATAAAAAATTTAATTAATGGATTAAAAGATTTGAACGATTCACTTGAAGCTGAAAATCTAGTTCCATTTGAAGAATATGAAGTAATTGAATTTTAATACTCCTTTAAAAGTGTGAAGTCCTCACGGGCTTCTTCAACTTTAGCAACCCCAATTGAAATAGCATCAATATAATCAACATTTTTGAGAAAGGTAAATGCTTCTTTCGGATTTAAAACACCTGCAGCCAAAATTCTAGTGGCTATTATTTTTTTATTTAATTTTAAAACCCGACCAACAAATTCTTGTCTTTGAGATGCATTGAAAGCATTGATATCCATCATATACGAAATTGAATTAAAAGGAATCATATAAACATCAAACAGATTCATGTCCAAATTATTCGCAAGTAAATCAGTTGTTCTTGATGGGAATGCCGTAACAATTCCTGATATGACTCCAGTGTCATTAATTTCAGATAATATTTTTGAAGTTAATTTCCAGTCATATCCATCTACAATAAATTCATCCACCAGCATTAAAGGACAATTATAACTTGAAAATAACTCAATATCCTCATCCCAGTCAACCTCCTTTGCGACTTCATAATTAGGATTTAAATAGTCAACATCAGATTTTCCGATTGTTGCAACTACCTCCATTTCACATCCCGCATCGGCTGCAAGGTCATATGCTTTAAGCAGATTAGAATTATTTACTAAGTTGATGGCCCTTATTCCTTGATCATAAGCTTCCTGAATTACTTCACATACATTTTCAGGATTGTTATATAAATCATCCAGATAAAGTCTTGATCTGTGGCCATAGTAAAGTTCTGCCATGAATGGACCATAACCCAGAATTGTTTGTGGAATTGATTTGTCCTTAACTTCAAAATTATCCAAAAAGATAATATCACCTTATTCTTTTTCAACTACAACTGCAGTTCCATAAACTAAAATTTCTTGCATTACCTGAGATATTTCATTTGAGTCAAATCTTATTGCAACAATTCCATTTGCACCTAAATCTTTCGCATGTTCAATTACTCTTTGCAATGCTTCATCTCTTGACTCTTCCATCATTTTAACATATTGTTTGATTTCTCCACCGAAAAGAGATTTTACTCCAGCACCGATTTGACCACCGGCACCTCTACTTCTAACAGTTAAACCATATACAAAACCTTTAGTTTCAACTACTTTAAAACCAGGGATGTCATTTGCTGTTGAAATTGGAAATTCGTCAACTGATACCATCCATATCACCTCAGTTTATTTGAAAATTTTTTTGATTTTATATAGATATTTTACAGATATTATAATAAAAATAGTTATCGCAATAACAATCAGTTTATAATTATAAATATGATAAAAAACATAATTTTAACTAATATTTATTATTAAATATTCTTTATAAAAAACAATTTTTATGGTGAAAAAATGAAAGTATTAATTGCTGATGCTATTAATGAAAAGGGTATTGAAAATTTAAAGGAAGTAGCTGAAGTTGTTGTAGATACAAGCATCACTCCAGAAGAATTGGCCAATACCATACATGAATACGATGGAATTATCGTGCGAAGCCGGACAAAACTTACTGAGGACATTATCAAAAAAGCAGACAATATGAAAATTATTGCCAGAGCTGGTGTCGGAGTGGACAACATTGATTTAGATGCTGCAACTGAAAAAGGTATTATGGTTGTAAACTCTCCGGAATCAACTTCAATTACAGTAGCAGAACATACAATGGGATTATTGCTCACAATGGCACGTAAATTATCCATTGCCGATAAATCCGTTAAAGAAGGAAAATGGGAAAAGAAAAAATTCATGGGTGTTGAACTTAGAAACAAAACCCTTGGTGTAATCGGAATGGGAAGAATCGGTTCTCAAGTAGTTAACAGATGTAAAGCTTTTGAAATGGACGCAATGGCATATGACCCATATTTACCGGAAGAAGTTGCAAAACAGATGGGCGTTGAATTAACTGATTTAGACACAGTGCTTAAAAATGCTGACTTTATTACAATTCATGTGCCTCTCACTCCTGAAACCAAACATTTAATTTCCACAGAACAATTTGAAATTATGAAAGACACTGCATTCATTACAAATTGTGCACGTGGTGGAATCATTGATGAAGAAGCTTTATATAATGCATTAGTTAATGAAAAAATTGGTGGTGCAGCACTTGACGTATATGAAGAGGAACCACCAGCAGAAGATTCAAAATTATTTGAACTTGACAACATAGTATTAACTCCACACATCGCTGCTTCAACTAAAGAAGCTCAAAGAGATGCTGCTATTATTGTAGCTGATGAAATTATTGATTTATTCAAAGGCGGAACTCCTAGAAACGTTCTAAACATGCCGCGTATCGATCATAAAACTTACAAAGAAGTGGCACCATATATGGAATTATGTGAAAAATTAGGTGGATTCATTTCCCAAGCTGTGAACGGTAAAATTAAAGAAATTGAAATCATCTACAGTGGTGAATTGGCCGAAATTGATAATTTAGAAATTTTAACAAGGACTGTAATCCAAGGTGTCGTAAATCCATTCTTAAGTTCCCCAGTTAATGCAGTGAATGCTGCACTTGTTGCCAAAGACAGAGGAATAAGCATTACTGAAGGAAGAAAGAACAACGCAAAAGGATATGACTCATTAATCAAAGTTATTGCAAAAAGCGCGACCGATAAATTCTCCGCTGAAGGTACAAACTTACATGAACCTAGAATTTTAAAAGTGAATGATTATTGGGTAGATGTAATTCCAGAAGGACACATGTTTATTGCAAAATATGAA
>NZ_JAUNXX010000005.1 GCF_030539555.1 Methanobrevibacter sp.
TCTCTAAAAGACCACTTAACCTCTCAGTGATGTTGACATGAGTAGCATTGGAAGGGCCGTAATTAATTACTGTAATGTTGAACCTGATTAGATCTGTCACATTGACAACAGTGACATTAACTGTTTTGATGATTTTCAAATCAACGATTGGAAGTGCAGTAACATTATCGGATGAAGCGTTGTTGTTGGACTTATTAGTGTCGTTTTCATAGCTTGTTACACTAACAACATTTGAAACAGTTCCATTTGAGATAACACGAGCAACAATTGTTAAAGTTGCATCAGTTCCATTAGCCAACAAATCAATTGTCCATAAACCATCTTTAGGACTGTAAGTACCATTAGATACAGTAATACCCCCTTCAACAATCTCTAAAAGACCACTTAACCTCTCAGTGATGTTGACATGAGTAGCATTGGAAGGACCTTTGTTGGTAACTGTAATGGTGAATTCAATCAAATCAGTAACATTCACTTTAGTCACATTGACTGTCTTGTTGATAATCAAATCAACGATTGGGTAAGCTGTTACATTGTCACATGTGTAGTTGTTGTTGGATTTGTTTGTGTCGTTTACATTGCTTGTCACACTGACAACATTTGAAATTGTTCCATTGCCTATTACTTTAACGTATAAGTCCAACCAGACTGTCGCATTATATTCCAAATCACCGATGTACCAATAACCTCCAGTTTCGTTATAGTCATTTATCCATGTATTGGAATCTAGCAGTTCTAAGTAAGGGCTTAGGATCTCGGTTACATTAACGCCGGTAGCCAAACTCGGACCGTTATTGTGAACGGTGATTCTGTACATGAATTCATCACTGACATTGACTTTAGTGACAGTGACAGTCTTGTTAATGGTCAGATCAACAATAGGAAGAGCAGTGACATTTTCAGATGATGCGTTATTGTTTGATTTGTTGGTGTCATGTTCACTGTAGACGATTGCTACATTAGGAATGGTTCCGTTGTTAATGACTAATGCCTCAATGGTTAAAACTGCAGTTGACTGGTTGGCAAGCTTGCCGATAACCCAAGTTCCATCAAATGTTCCGTCTTCAGTATGGTTGCCGACCATTCTTAAATGATCATAATCGAATATTTCTCCAACATACACTCCTTCAGCATCGCAAGGGCCGTTGTTGTGAACTGTAATTGTGTAAAGGATCTTATCTGTGACATTGACCTTGGTGACATTGACAGTCTTGGTAATCTGCAAATCATAGATTATTGAAGAGTATACTGCAACCATGTCATGATTATTGTAAGGGTTTGTATCGTTTTCAAAGCTTGTCACTTCAACACGGTTTTCAATGTATCCGTCTGACTTGACTTCAACAAGGAGTGTTAATGTTGCATTAGTTTTATTTGCCAAATCACCGATATACCAATATTTTCCAGTGAAATTACCTCTAGTTGTATGATTTTCAAGTAATCTGAAACGTGAATCGAGAACTTCGGTCACATTAACTTTAGTTGCATTGGAAGGACCGTTATTGGTTACCACAATAGTGAAAGTGATTTTATCAGTCACATTGACGGAAGCGGCAGTGACATTCTTTTTAATGATTAAATCGACAACAGGATAAGCTGTAACATTTTTACATGTATAATTATTGTTGGATATGTTAGTGTCGTTTTCATTGCTTGTCACGCTTACAACATTTGAAATGGTTCCATTTCCAATCACTTTAACGTATAAATCCAACCATACAGTTGCATTATATTCCAAATCACCGATGTACCAATAACCTCCAGTTTCGTTATAGTCGTTTATCCAGGTATTGGAATCGACCAATTCAAGATAAGGTGAAAGCTTTTCTGTGACATTGACTCCTGTGGCCAAACTCGGACCGTTATTGTGAACTGTGATTCTGTACATGAACTCATCACTGACATTTGCCACAGCGACAGTGACAGTCTTGTTAATGGTCAAATCAACAATAGGATAAGCTGTAACGTTTTTACATGTATAATTATTGTTGGATATGTTAGTGTCGTTTTCAACGCTGGTTACATTAACGAAATTGGAAATGGTTCCATTGGTTTTGACTTTAGCAATGATTGTCAATGTATGAGTTGATCCGTTAAGCAAATCATCAATTATCCATGTGTCACCTATATATCTTCCGATGGTTGGGTGGACATATGTAACATTCAGATAAGTGGTATCGATTGCTTCCCATACGTAAACTCCATGAGCATCGCAAGGCCCGTTGTTGTGAACTGTGATAGTGTAAAGGATTTTGTCAGATACATTGACTACAGTGACATTGACTGTCTTATTGATGGAGATATCAACGATAGGAAGTGCCTTAAATTCGCATTTGGCAATATTGTTGGATTTGTTAGTGTCATTTTCTATGCTTCTGACGATGGCTGTGTTCGGAATTGTACCTTTTTGAGTTACGCGAACAGTAATGTTTAAAGTTGCATTTTTGCCGACGCCCAGATTTCCGATTTCCCATGTTTTCAATTCATCATTATAACTACCTTTTGTTGCATTGGCGAAGAGGAATTTTAGACAGTCATCCAATATGTCGATTACATAAACTCCAGTGGCATTCCAAGGGCCATTGTTTGTTACTGTTATTGTGAAGTTCACCAAATCAGTTACGTTGGCTACAGTGACATTGACTGTTTTTGTAATGTTTAAGTCAACAATAGGAAGTGCGGTTACATTTTCAGATGACGCATTGTTGTTTGATTTGTTGGTGTCGTTTTCGGCAGAAGTCACATTTGCAACGTTTGAGATAACGCCGACTCCGACAACGCGAGCGATTATTGTTAGAGTTTCTGAAGTTCCGTTGTTCAGTTTATCTATTGTCCACAGACCGGTTTCCTGATTGTATGTTCCGTTGGTTACAGTAATTCCGTCTTCAATTATTTTTAAAATTTTTATTAAAGTATCGTTTACAACCACATGTGTTGCGTTGGAAGGGCCGTTGTTGGTAACGGTTATTGTAAACATGACCAGATCAGTTACATTGACGAATTTGCCTGTAACGTTAATTTTCTTGGTTATGCTGATATCCACAACCGGTGTGACGTTTACAGTGACTGTATTGGATGTGTTTAGTCCCTGAGTAGAATTGACGACTGCCACATTTTCGTATGTGCCGTTCATCAAGACTCTGACGACCAGCCATAATTTAAGTCTTTCATCTTTTTGTAATGTGCCGATGTTCCAAGTGACCATTTCAGTTCCATCTGAAGTTGAGTTTACTCCAACATAAGTGCTGTTGCTTCCTGATGAAACGTATTGGAAATATTTTGACAGTTTATCGGTTACGTTAAGGTTTGTTCCGTTAACTGAACCGTTGTTATATAATTCAATGGTAAAGTTGACCAATCCCCCAACTGTTACGTTTTGAGAGATATTGGATGTCTTATTGATTACCACACTATATAATGGATAAATCTCGAATACTGTTGAATTGCGTGATTCATAGTAATTGTGAGTTTCAGGATAGTATGCATAGACAGTGTAATTGCCGTGACCCAATTTAGGAATAAGCAGTTCTCCGTAACCGCTTTCATTTATTTTTACCTCATAATCCTGACCATTGATGTTGAGGGTTACATTGTTCGGTTCGTTTACAGGTATGTGAACAATGACTTTTCCTTGTTCCCCGTAAGTGTAATTTTCAACAGTCGGAATGATAAATGAAGGTATTTTCATCACTTTGAATGTTGTTGAGTTTACTCTTGGCAGGTATTCGTCATCACCTGTGTATGTGACATTTACAGTGTAGGTTCCGACCTTAAGTCCGGTTATGTTGATCTGGAAGGATTTTCCGTCAACCAATTTGATATTTTCATAAATCAATTCGTTTTCAAACCATACGCTGATGTTTCCTGTCGGAGTGACTTCACCTGTTTTTACCGGAACCACATTGATGATGAATGTCTCATTTTCGAGATAGTATATATCTGTAGTTGGAATTTCTATGTAAACCAGTTTCTTGGAGTCAGATTCTTCAAGATAGGTATAATAATTATCATCAGGATGGTAAGCCCATACATGTAATTTGTCTGTGCTTGCAGTATTTTGATAGGTGAAGTGTGCCACCCCTGAGATGTTAGTTAGTGTTGATCCGACATATAGCAGATTATTCTGATTATCGTAAATGTAGTAAGTTATATTCTGATGGTCTTCATAATTTGTTTGATACAATGTTTCATTGTCTGAAGGTTGTACCCCACTATCCAGTTTAGTTGGGGTTCTGCGTGTGCTTCCTGTATTGGATACTGTTCCGTTGACTCCCAAATAGGTTACATTGGTGAATCCCACGACTGAATTTGCTCCACCATTCCATATGGCGTTAATGATATTGTCGTTTCCTGTGAATGTCACGAAAGCCTCCAGGGTCTGGTCGGCATCGCCTCTGGTTACCATCAATGTCAGTGTGTCTGAATTAGCTCTATTCTCCAGAAGGGTTGAATTGATGATATCCATATTGTTTAAGGTGAATATTCCTGAACCTCTGAATGCCTTGTTATATATTAAAACACTGTCGATTACTGAATTACCGGTGGTTGCCCAATAGATACCTCCTCCCTGATTTGCAGTGTTGTTTTTGAGTGTTGCATTTGTAATGTCTGCTGCAACAGCCCAATAGATACCTCCACCGTTTTGACTAGCGTTGTTCAATATGTATGTATTGTTGTAGGCAGTAGGGTTTGAACCAGACCAGTAAAGACCTCCACCGTTTTTGGCTGTGTTGTTTACAAGTGTGGAATTATATAATTTGCCGTTTGTACCAGTCCAGTAAATTGCACCACCGTCAAGTGTTGCTGTGGAATTATAAATGTGAACTCCATCCACAAAACCATTTGTACCGCTCCAGAATATCGCACCACCATTGGAACCGGAAGCGTTGATGATTGTTACATTATTTAACTTACCGTTAGATCCAGACCAGTAAATCGCACCGCCTTCATGATATACACCAGCAGTATTGTGTGCTGTTGAATTGATGATTGTAGTGTTTATGACAGTTACATTGTCAACACGAATATATATTGCAGCACCACCGGTTCCGCCTTTATTTCCGTCAGCATAGGAATCAAGAATTGTACAGTTTATTATTTGAGCATTCTTACCGTATGTATCTTTTATTCCAATTGATGCACCATAACTTGCATTGTTTCCTTCAAATGTACAATTGATAATTTTAGCACCAGTCATCTGAGAGGAAATGCCTCCACCGAATTGTACTGCCTTGTTGTTGGTGAATGTTGAATTGGATATTATGAAATTCTTACCTCCACCATTGGAATCTCCGCAGTAAACTGCACCACCATCAGCAGTTCCGACATAGTTTTCTTCAAATGTACAGTTATTGATTATTCCCCCATCGGATTGGAACCAGTCAATAGCACCACCGTGTCTTCTTGCAAAATTATTGTAAAAGACTGAATTGTTGATTAAACCTTTACCGAATTGGTTTCCCTTATTCCAGAAGATGGCACCTCCCAAAGCACCATTTATACCGGCACCCTTAGCCGGAGCAGTATTGTTTTCAAAGTAACATCTGTCAATTACATCATCATCGGATCCGCCAATCCAGTATATTGCACCTCCCCCATGGAACATTGAATCTCCCCATGTAGCAGTGTTATTTATAAATGAGGATGTGAAGACTCTGGAACCATTACCCGCATTATACATTGCACCGCCGTAAGTTGCCGTATTATTTGCAAATGATGAATCTATAACAGTAGTGTTTTTACCTAGATAAACGGCCCCCGCAGTGAGGTTGGCGTAACAGTTATTAATTTCAGAATCATGGAGATAGGTATTGTCTCCCGCAATATAAATTCCACCACCACAACCGCTAATTCCATTATCATTAAATGAATTGACGATTGAAGTGGTAGTGGACAGCTCTGTTCGGACAACTTCAAGATTATTTGAGATTTCTATGAATTTGGCATCGTAGTCTATTAATTTATTCAATCTGTCCTTAAAGTTTCCATTAGAAACTATATTGCTGGAACTGGTCAAAGTACTATAAATAACATTGTAATCAGTTTCCGTTTGCAATGTTGCGACGTTGTTTTGAAGAGAAGGCAACCAATCAGTTGTTATTGTCTTGTAATAGTTTATAAAATTACGTGCTGAAATTGCATTGTTGGTAATTCTAGTTTTTAGAACGGAGTTGAATTGTGTGTAATTCTTATTTTCTGAAATATTATTCAAATCAGAGACAATAGCTTCAAGATAAGGATATAAAACATTGTAGAAATCGTATGATTTGTAATTCTTTAATGTTTTATTGATATCATTAACCTTATTAACAATATTATCATAATTGGCTTGATTAAATGCTCCATTGACAAATATTTTTTGATTGTTGGATCTAATATTTTCAAAAGAATTATATAAAGTGTTTAATTCAGAAAGTGAAAGAGGTCCGTAGTCATTGAAAAAGTCAATCATATCTTCCACATTATCTGAGATGACCTGAACATGAGACAGATAGGCTGAAGGATCGGAACTTGTGGATACTGCAGATGCACCTGCAGTACAGTTTGTGATGTTTGCTGAAATGTTAGCGTCATTACCCTGAACATAAATTGCACCACCATGTCTTGTTGCATTGGAAAACATTATTGTAACATCTTCAATTACAGCATCTTCACTTCTAATGTAAATCGCACCGCCGTCACGGCCAATACTGTAAATGCCCTTTTCCAAATCTGCATATCTTCCTACAAACGATTCATTGAATGTGGAATGTGAAACGACAGCATTGTTTCCGTCAACATAAATCGCACCACCATATCCTTCAACGGTGCCTGTTTTGTGGAAACTGGACTGGTCAATTGTAGCGTTTACACCACCAATGTAGATAGCACCACCGTTACCTCCATCTTCAGCATGGCAGTTTTCAAAATCAGAACTGTTGACGGTAGCGTTTACACCACCAATGTAGATAGCACCACCGTTACCTCCATTTAGTGAAGAACAGTTCTCAAATGATGAATCTGAAATGTTCGTATTGACTCCATGCACATAAATTGCTCCACCATCACCTTTGATTCCGCTGTCATAAGCGCCATTAACAATAGTGGTAGTAGAAGTAATTTCAGAGCCTATAACATTAGCATAGCTTACAATTTCTGCAAAATCATCATTGAAATTTCTTAATGAAGTTGCCCTTGATTTCAACTTATCATTTATTGATTTGGAATCTGTTAAAAGCAGTTTGACAACATCATAATCAGTTTCGGTTTTTAGAATTTCAACATTATCCTGAAGATTGTCCAGGAATGTAAGCAATTCTTTGTAATAAGTTACATAATTAATAATTTTATTAAAGTTATTTGTAATATTATTCTTTAAAACTTTGTTGAAAGCATCGTAGTTCTCATTTTCAGAAATATTGTTCAAATCAGCCACAATAGCTTCAATATAAGGCATCACGTCATTGTAGAAACCGGTATTTTTATAAGACTGCAAAGTGGAATTGAGAAGAGCAACAGTGTTGTTAACATAATTGAAATTAGCCTGATTAAGTGAAAAAACATTATTAACTTTAGTGAATATGTTTGAAACCTTACCTTTGGCATTGTTTAGATAAGTGAGCAGTTCGTTTGACTTGTCAACTGATACAGAACCATAATTGTCAATGAATGTGTCTATTGCATCCAAACATTCTGAAATAACATCTATATGAGACATATAATCATCAGGATTTGTTGAAACCTCAGATGCAGGCAAACCAGATGTACAGTTGATTATTGTGGCTGAAATGTTAGCGCCACTACCTTCAACATAAATTGCACCCCCGTTTCTTGTAGCGTTGGAATTCATTATAGTGACATTGTCTATTTTAGCTCCTTCACTTTTAACGTAAATTGCACCCCCATCACGAGCAAGGGATGAAGTAAAACCTACAATGGTGCCTTCGTCATTAAGTTCCCAGCCAGGAACCCTGCCTACAAAGGAATCGTTAATTTCAGAATCTGAAATGGTTGCTTGGTCACCATCAATATAGATTGCACCGCCGTAACCTGAAACGGTGCCTGTTTTATTGAAACTGGACTTTTCAACATTGGCATCCAAACCACCAATGTAAATTGCTCCACCGTCACCTCCGTTTTTAGCGTAACATCCTTCAAATGATGAATCAGTAATATTGGTGAAATCACCTGAAATATAAATAGCACCGCCGTGTCCGACATAGCTGCTTGAATCTGTACTTGCATTACAGTTTTCGAAATCTGCTGAAATTGTTGCATTGTCACCTGCTACGTATACTGCACCACCCTCTTTAATACTTAGGGAATTCTTCATACTGGATTCGTCAACTGTAGTGTTGTGACCTGAAATATACATTACACCACCTTGCAATGCAGTACAATTGTCAAAAGTACAGTTCAGAACATCAGTATTGTTTCCAATGATACATAACGCTCCTCCGTAAGGTTCATCTTTGCTGGTGATTGGAGCAGAAGAGTTAACCTGTGAATTCTTAAAGCTGGAATCTGTAATGTTTGCATTGTTACCTGTTACAAAGATTGTACCTCCGTTGTAATTGGAAAAGCTGTCTGTAAATGTTGCATTGCTGATTGATGCATCATCACCTGTAAGACAGATTGTACCTCCTTTAGAAGAGGAAGTTCCTGCACTGATGCCCTTGTTGTTCTCACAGGAAATGTTGTCAATGCTACCTCCATCACCTTCCCAGTAGATTGCTCCGCCGTCGTCTCCAGCAGTGTTGTTAACAAAAGTTGAATCAAATACTGTACAGTTCAAACCAAGAACATACAATGCACCTCCGTCTTTAGTACAGTTACTGTTTTTGAAGGTTGCGTTGATGTTAGCGTTATTACCTTCCACATACATGACACCACCGTGCATTGCAGTACAATTGTCAAATGTACAGTTCAGCACATTGGTATTGTTACCTAAAACATACAATGCACCACCGTAAGGTGCATCCTTACTGGTTATCTCCGCAGAAGAGTCGACGTATGAATCTTTAAACTCAGTATCAGTAATGTTTACATTATTACCAGTTATAAAGATTGTACCTCCATTGTATTTGGAGAAACTGTCTTCAAAGCTTGCTTTACTGATTGATGCGTTATCACCTGTAAGACAGATTGTACCTCCTTTGGATGCGGAAGTTCCAGAACTTATACCCTTGTTGTTTACACAGGTAATATTGTAAACAGCACCGTTACTACCTTCCCAGTAGATTGCTCCACCGTCGTCTCCTGCAATGTTGTTAATGAAAGTGGAATTGAACACGTCACACTCTTCCCCTACAATGTATAAAGTTCCACCGTCTTTAATGGAGTTACTGTTGGTGAAATCACCGCTTATGTCAGTGTCATAACCTTCCACATAGATTACTCCACCATTGATAGCACCGCACCTGTCAAAGGATGAAATGAATACATCAGTATGATTACCTGTAATATATAATGCTCCTCCGTTTCCATTTAAAGATCGGGTTATGTTGAAATCAGAATCTGTGATTGTTGCATTGTTTCCTGCCACATAAATGGCTCCTCCTTTTCCTGTGATTGCGAAACAATAATTGAAGTCTGCATTTGTAATGTTTGAAAAGTACCCTTCAACATATATTCCTCCACCGGAGACTGTGGCGTTACTGTAAGAAACGTTGGAATTTGAAATTGTTGCGTAATGTCCTAAAATATAGATTGATCCTCCATTGTTAGCAGAACTTCTATTAAAAGTAGAACAGTCAATTAAAACGTTGGCTCCATCGACATAGATAGTTCCACCCAAATCATTTGCATGGCACTTGTCGAAATGTGAATTTGTTATGTTTGTTCCTTCTCCATGAACATCTATTGCCCCTCCACGGGATTCAGAACCTGAAGCGTTACACATGAGGAAATTTGAGCTGTCAATGGTTGTATTTACACCCAGAACGAATATTGCCCCTCCGTGATAATACTCAACGATACACATTGTGAAGTTGTTTCCTGTGATGTTGGTGTTGTCTCCCGCCACATAAATGGCTCCTCCAAAGGATGTTGCGTTGTTCATTGAGATATCTGAATTGGAGACTGTCACGTAATCTCCTGCAACATATATTGCCCCACCGTTTTCCTTAGCGCTGCTGTGGGTGATTGTTGCATTATCTATTACTGCATTATCACCGGATACGTAAATTACACCACCATCCCATGCCATACACTGGTCGAAAACAGAATCAGATATGGTTGTATTGTCTCCTTCCACATCAATGGCTCCACCATGAGCCCAATTGGCCGGATTAACCCTATTTCTTGTGAAATTAGATTTTTCAATTGTTGTGTTGACACCCCTGATGTAAATTGCACCACCATTATACATGTTTGCAGTACAGTTTTCGAAAGTGTCGCCTGTAATGTTAGCATTATTACCTGCCACATAAATTGATCCACCATAATTGGTAGCGTTATTCAAAGTGAAATTAGAATTTGATACAGTAGCATCGTTACCTGCAATATATATTGCTCCACCATCATTTATGGCATTGCTTTTGGTGAAATTGGAATTGTCGATTGTCAGATATTCACCTGTTACATAAATAACTCCGCCTTCATATGCAGTACATTTATCAAAGTTACAGTTCAGGATTTTTGTGTAATCCCCTTCAACATCAATTGAACCTCCTCGTGCGAAATTGGAAACATTGACTATGTTTTGAGTGAAGTTGGAGTCTGAAATTGTAGTGTTCAAACCTTTTACGAAAATTGCTCCGCCATTGAATCTGTCAACGCTGCATTTGTCGAATGTGTTTCCGGTAATGTTGGTATTGTCTCCTGCAACGTAAATTGAAGCGCCGTAATTGTATGTATGTGAATATTCGAAGTCTGAATTGGATATTGTTCCATTGTCCCCTTCTATATAAACTGCTCCACCGGCACCACCAAGACCTCCGAAGTAAGGCCCTATAGCGTTATTGTATTTGAATGTGGAGTTATCAAGAATTATTCCATCCCCTGAAACGTAAATACCTGCACCTAAAAGGGAAGTGGTGTTTCTGAAATCGGAATTGAGAATTTGAGTATCGTTTCCTTCAACATATATTGCTCCACCGTTTGTTGTTGCGTTACTTAATGAAGAAGTGAAGTTGTTTATTGTCACATTATTTCCTGCAATGTATATTGCTCCACCGTCGTTTAGTGCTGAAGTTTTGCTTGCAATTGAATTGTTTATCTGAACATTGGAACCGTTTACATAAACCACTCCCCCTTCATAGGCACTGCACATTGTGAAATTACAGTTAACTATTTTTGTTCCGTTTCCCTGAATATCAATTGATCCTCCACGAGCCTTTTCACCGGCAACCCTGTTTTGGGTAAATGATGAGTTTGCAATCATTGCATCCAATCCTGAAACAAATATACATCCGCCATGGCCTTCATAAGCAATACAGCGGCTGAAGTTTGAATTTGTGATATTTACGTGGTTTCCGGTTACATATAATGCCCCACCGTAATTTGTTGCATTTGTGTGTGAAATGTCAAAGTCAGATATTGTTACGTAGTCTCCTGCCACATAGATGGCTCCGCCGTTATTGGTTGCAAGGCTTCTGTTACATGAATAACCGTCAATAATTACATTAGAACCGTTAACATAGATAACACCACCTTCAAAAGCAGTACATCTGTCAAAGGTACAATTCAATATTTTTGCACCGTCACCCTGTACATCTATAGAACCACCACGGCCAGAATCCGTGTTAACCTTATTCTGAGCAAAATTAGAGTTTGATATTGTAGTATTCAAACCGGCAATATACATAGCTCCACCATGATAATTATCAGCTATGCAGCGAGTGAAATTGGAATTTGATACATTTGCGAAGTTTCCTGCAATGTATAATGCACCACCATAATTTGTTGCATTGGTATTTGACATATTGAAATTGGAAACAGTCACATTGTCCCCCATCACATATATTGCTCCACCATTGTTTTTAGCGAAACTTCTGTTACATGAATAACCGTCAATAGTCACATAAGAACCGTTAACATAAATAACACCGCCTTCAAAAGCAGTACATTTATCAAAGTCTGAATTTAGGATTTTAGTTCCGTTTCCCTGAACATAAATTGATCCTCCGCGTGCAGTTTGCCCAGGAACTATGTTTTGAACAAAATCTGATTCTGAAATGGTCGTATTCAAACCGTTGATGTATATTGCACCGCCGCTTCCGGTATATGCAATACATTGTGAGAAATCAACATTGGTAATGTTTGCAAAGTCACCTTCAACATAAAGCGCCCCTCCGGAAGTTGTAGCATTGGTTAAAGAAACATTGGAATTCCTGATGGTTACATTATCACCATTGATATAGAATGCCCCACCATTTACTGCAAATGAGCGGTTCCCTACGGTATTTTCTATAATGACTCCTGTACCGTTAATGTAGGCAAGTCCTCCCTGAGAAGAGGTACATCTGTCGAAGTAACATTCTGAAATTTCTGCATCGTCACCCTGAATGTTTATTGATCCTCCCTGACCTATGCCCATGTTTACCCTGTTCATGGTAAAGTTGGATTTTTGGATTGTTGCATTTGACCCTGAGACATACATTGCACCGCCATGAAGGGCATTAGCTGCACATTTATCAAATAAAGATTGTGAAACATTAACATTATCACCTGCAACATATAGGGCACCACCTGAAAATGTAGCATTTGATAGTGAAAAGTTGGATTTTGATAGACTGACATTGGTACCTGAAATGTAAATTGAACCTCCGCTGCCGCCACGTGCTAAGTTAAGCATGCAATTTATGGAAGTTGCATTACCTCCGTTACCTACCCACATCAATGCCCCTCCATCATGGCCTGCAGCATTGTTAATCATGCGAGAATTGCTTAAAACACCATAATCTCCTGCAACATAACCTGCACCACCATCATGACCGGCATAGTTGTTTGTCATAGTAACATTGTTTACAACACCGTAATTTCCCCTGACATAACCTGCACCACCATCATGACCGGCACTACAATTGATGATTGATGAATGCCTTACACCAACATAATTAATGAATACAGCCAGTAGTTCTGGAGAGACACTACTTATATCACTATTACTTGCAGATAGATATATAGCACCACCATCATTACTAGCACTTTCCTTAAAGAAGTTACAATTAGCAATAGCTGCACCAACATCTAAGTATATTCCAGCACCATCATATGCTTCATCATATGTGAAAGTAGAATTACGTATAATACTAAATATACCACCACAGTATAAAGCACCACCATATTGACCTGCAGTGTTATGATTAAAAGTAGACATATTTACAATACTTATACCACTAAATGCAGAAACAGCATCACTAGGATGTAAGTATATACCACCACCATTACCCTCGGTAGCAGTATTGTTTATTATAGTAACACTTTGAATAGTACCATTTAAACCTATCCACATTACCGCACCACCATCATTAGCAGCAGTATTATTTATAAATCTTGAACCTATAAGTTTACCATTACTACCTGAAACATAACCTGCACCACCACTACCTCCAGCAGTATTATATGCAAAAGTTACATTTCTTACAGTACCCTTATTGGCATTAATGTAACCTGCACCACCATTACGTCCAGCACTACAATCCACCATCACTGAATTGAAAACACCAAGTTTTTCCAATATGGAATCGTCTATTGTAGAATCTTCACCAACTACACTATTCAGGTATATTGCTCCACCATCATTTGCGGCATGGCCATGTTCAAACAGACATCTGTCAACATATGCACCTACATCCAGGAACAATGATCCTCCGTTATTGGTTGCATTGTTATAGTAAAAGTTGGATGAAACTACGCTGGTCAGGGTGCCGCTTGCAGATATTGCCCCGCCAGTTGCTGCAACATTGTTTGTAAAGGTTGAATTGACGATTTTTGAATTTAAGGATATTGAACCGGCAGAGTAAATATATATTGCTCCACCGCTAACTGAAGCAGAATTGTTAGTAAAATTGGAATTGTAAATCTCAACGTTCTCATAGGATGAAAAACGAATCGCTCCACCACTACTCCCATGCCCATTAACGAAATTAATGTTTTTCAGTATGACATGAGAGTCGCCAGTAATGCGGAATATGGATGATTCGCCTGCACCGTCTAAAGTATAGCCTTGCCCATCAATTGTAATGTCCCTATTGATGCGAATTCCATCAGTTCCAACACTATCGGATTGTGAATAAGTATAATTGTGATTCAAAAGGATAGTTCCTCCTGCGCTGACACTACCATTTTGAATAACATCATTCAATTCATCAAATGATTTTGGAGTTTCTCCCAATATGTTTTCATCAACGTTTGTTGCTTGTGATACTGCTGAATTATCAGTATTTGAGGTCATAGTTGCATTATCCGCATTTTCGCTTGCGCAAACAAGAGATATTGCAGAGATGAACACAATGACCATGACCAATGCAACAAATATCTGCTTTCGATTCATAATTTTCAACCACTATTTTTTCTATTCGATACGACAGAAGTCGTTAATCGACGCTTATACTGCTATTAATTTAAGTTTAAAGATGTATATATGTTTTTCTTTGATAAAATAGGAGTAAAAACTTAAAATTTGTATAGAAAATCATTATATTTATATAAAATCGTTTAAAATTAATAACCTCTTAGAAAAATATAGTCCAAGATAAATTGTACTTTGCTAAAAAAATTTTAAAAACACAAGTGAAAAATAAACAAAAGTTGCAATATTGCGCTAAATTTAGACATCATCCAAAACAGGATTAGTTGAATTAGAAAATCATAAAAATTAAAGTAAAAAAATAAACATTATTCATTGTCAAATAGAAAATACAAAACATACGAAGATAAAAAATTGAAAAGACTATCCAATGAACATTGAAATTTTTAATTAACTGAAAAAAATAAAAAGAAGATTATTTTTTAAATCTTCTTAATGGAATTGATCCGATTGCCATGCATATCACCAGCAGCATCCATACAGGATTACCTGTTGGGTAATCAGATAACAATATGCTTCCAGGACGTTTGTTAATCACCTTAGGAGTATCATTTTTATTGTCATCTGTCGGATTTACTTTAATGCTGCCCGCATTATCTGCTGGCAAGTACTTGTCATCACCGGAATAGAATGCTTTAATATCATGTACCCCAACTTTCAATCCAGGAACAACGAATATTGCAACACCATCATTTATAGGTTGAGTGTATCTTCTGCCGGCAACTTCAATTGTTATTTCACCAGTTGCATCTTCTGGAACACTTACTTTGATTATTCCATCTTCACCAACGGTTATTTCAGGTGCATCTATATCCACAGGAGGTTTCAATTTTAAAACTTTAAATGTAGTTGAGTTTTCAGATGGACGGTACAATACATTACCGTTATAGACAACTTCCACATATTTGGTTCCTGCCTTAAGACCTGATACAACCAATGTTGCTTTTCCGTCAACCACTTTAAGGTTGTAGGTTTTTCCTTCAAGAGTTACAGTTACATTTCCTGTCGCTCCTTTTGGTCCGACAGTAATATGAATTACAGCCTTTTGACCGACATAGATGTCTTTAGCGGTTACAACAACAGTACTTGGTTTATCCCTCACATGGAACAGGTCAGTTGTATTTACGCTGGTGTAGTTTTCGTTTCCAGGATATAATGCAAATGCAGGATATGGACCTACAGGCAATCCCCAGATATTCCAGGTTGCATTTCCTTTATAGCTGATTTTAGTGTTTGCAGCCAGGAGCCCTGTAGTTACAACACCATTTTCAAGAGGTATTTCAACAGTCCTGCCGTTGACTGTAACGAATACTGTTCCCGGTGCATTGACTGTTACATTCAGCACTTCAACTTCGCCTACCCAGATGTCTTCAACTTCAATTGTGATTATCGGAGTTACCGGAGCAACATTGAATATTCCTGAAGTTGAATTCGGAAGGTATTTCTCATCCCCACCATATGTGACGTCAACTGTGTAATCTCCTCCGCCCAGGTCATATACAGGCAGTTCCACTATGCCGTTATTGATAGGGACATCAGGATAGTTTCTATTTCCGACTGTAACGTTTACAGTTCCTGTCGCATTTGTAGGCAATGTGATTATAAGAATTTCATCATCACCATAAGTTATGTTGTAAGTGTAAAGATCAATTGGAGTGTTGATTTTTCCAATAGTTACGTTTTCACATGTGTAATTATTGTTGGTTAAATTGGTGTCGTTTTCTTTTGATGTTACAACAACAGTATTTTCGATTGTTTCAGATTTGACAATCTTAACTATCAGAGTTAATGTTTGAGTTGAACCGTTAGATAGTTTTCCTATATGCCAAATGTTTTCAATTGCATCATAACTTCCTTGAGTTGCATTAGCTTTAACGAAGCTTACATAATTTGATAGTTTTTCAGTAACATTTACATCTGTTGCATCGCTTGGTCCATAATTATGCACTGTAATTGTGTAGCATATATTGTCTCCAAGATTTGCATGAGTGACATTCACAGTCTTATTGACGCAGACATCAACAATCGGAAGTGCCTCAATCTCAGGAATACTGTCATTGTTATTTGACTTGTTAGTGTCATTTTCATTTGGTACAACAACAACCACATTGGTTATTGTACCATTAGAGACCACCTTAGCAACAATAGTCAAAGTAACAGTAGACTGATTAGCCAAATCACCAATATACCAAACAGAACCATCATATCCGCCAACACTAGTGCTATTTGAAACCAATTTAAGATTAGAGTTCAAAGTCTCATTAACATATACACCAGTAGCATCACAAGGACCATCATTATGAACAGTAATAGTGAATTCAATCTCATCCAAGACATTTACAGGACCAGTGACATTTACAGTTTTAACAACACTAACATCAACAATCGGAAGCGCTTCGATTTCAGGAATACTGTCATTGTTATTTGAATTGTTAGTGTCATTTTCATTTGATACAACAACAACCACATTGGTTATTGTACCATTAGAGACCACCTTAGCAACAATAGTCAAAGTAACAGTAGACTGATTAGCCAAATCACCAATATACCAAACAGAACCATCATATCCGCCAACACTAGTGCTATTTGAAACCAATTTAAGATTAGAGTTCAAAGTCTCATTAACATATACACCAGTAGCATCACAAGGACCATCATTATGAACAGTAATAGTGAATTCAATCTCATCAGAGACATAAACCGGACTTGTAACGTTAACTGTTTTCACTATGCTCACATCAACAACAGGTAAAGCTGAAATAGATACATCAGCCCAGTTATTGTAGATATTAGTATCGTTTTCATAACTGGTTGCATCAACCCTATTGTATACAGTTCCGCTTCCAACAACTTTGGCAACAATAGTTAAAGTTGCTGTTGATTGGTTAGTTAAATTGCCGATATACCATACTCCATCAGTGTAGTTACCATAATCTGTTAAATTGCAGATTAATTTAATGTTATTTCCTAAAATTTCAGTTACATTAACCAAGGTAGCGTCACAAGGACCGTTGTTCCTGACAGTGATTGTGTATTCTATTTTGTTATTAACGTAAACTACTCCTGAATAAGTGACATTTGAAGTTTTGTGAACTTCTAAATCAACAATAGGCAAAGCGGTGATATTAGTAATGTTATCTTTGTTATTGGACTTGTTGGTGTCATTTTCATTTGAGCTTACCACTACAACATTAGAAATGTTTCCTGCTGAAATAACTCTAGCCTGAATGATTAATTGTGCTCCTGATTGGTTTGGTAAATAACCGACATGCCAGATACCTTCAGTTACATTATAATAACCAGTAGAGTTCAGACATGTAATCATTTTAAGATGAGGGCTTAAAACCTCACTAACAGTCACATTGGTGGCATCACAAGGTCCGTTGTTGAATACATCGATAGTGAACTGGATTATATCTGAAACGTTTACATACCTGCCTTGGACATCGACCACCTTGCTGATTTGCAAGTCAACTATCGGAAGGGCTGTGATATTGTCTATAGATGCGTTATTGTTGGATGGATCTGTATCGTTATCCCAAACATATACGACCACCGCATTAGCAATAGTGCCGTTTGAGATTACACGGGCAACAATAGTTAAATTAACAGTTTCTCCACCATCCATATATCCGATATTCCATGTGGCATCAGCATATGTGCCTTTTGTAGCATTGTATGAATCCAATTTAAGATGAGAATCAAGAATCTCACTTACATATACACCACTTGCAGGATTTGGACTCTTATTGTGGACAATTATTGTAAATTCTATTAAGTCAGTGACATTTACATAACCTGTGGTTACATTGACCGTTTTAGAAATCTCCAAATCGACGTCTGTGGTTACATTAATAGCTGAAATATTATCATGGTTATTTGTAATGTTTGTATCGTTTTCAATGCTGTATACGATTACTTCATTTTCGATTATACCAGAGTATTGCACTTCCGCAATAATTATCAGTATTTCTGTGTCTCCAACATTTAAAGTGGAAATGTTTCCCCAACTGGATTTATCATAAGTACCTTTTGTTGCAGTATAATTAATTAATTTTAAAGCAGGGTCTAAAATCTCGCTTACATATACACCGGTAGCATTGCACGGTCCTGAATTGTGGATTGTAATTGTAAATTCAATCCTGTCTGTGAGATTTAGTGTTTTACTTGTTACGTTAACAGTTTTTGTAATGCTTACATCAACAATCGGCAAAGCTGTGATATTTTCAATGGAATCATTATTGTTGGACTTGTTGGTGTCGTTTTCATAAGATGTAACTGAAACAACATTGCCAATATTACCCACTGAAATGACTTGACAGTAAAGAGTTAAAACCGCAGTGGACTGATTGGCCAAATCACCGATATACCAATAGCCTTTATCCTGAATGTAATAACCGTATCCGTTTGTTTCAACACTAGTCACGTTAAGGTGAGGAGAAATGACCTCGCTAACATTAACGTCACTTGCATCGCAAGGACCGTTATTATGAACGGTAATAGTGAATTTGATTTTATCTGTCACGTTAACAAATCCTGAAACGTTAACATCCTTAGTAATGACCAAATCAACAACAGGCAAAGCAGTAATATTCTCGATAGAATCATTATTGTTGGACTTGTTGGTGTCGTTTTCATAAGATGTGACTACAACAACATTGCCGATTGTGCCATTGGATGAAACTTCACAGACAAGAGTTAAAATTGCAGTTGACTGATTGGCCAAATCACCTATATACCAGTACCCTTGCTTTTGGAGATAATTACCGTGATTATTTGTTGTAGCACTGATCAATTTGAGATGAGGTGACAACTCTTCAGTGACATTAACGTCAGTAGCATCACAAGGACCGTTATTGTGAACTGTAATGGTGAATTTAATCTTATCTGTCACGTTAACAAATCCTGAAACATTGACATCCTTAGTAATAACCAGATCAACAATAGGCAAAGCAGTAATATTCTCGATAGAATCATTATTGTTGGACATGTTAGTATCATTATCCTGACCTGTTATGTTAACTGCATTTGAAATGTTGCCTGCAGAGATGACTTCTGCAATAATTGTCAAGTTATGGACTATTCCTTTGTTCAAATTGCCGATAACCCATGTTGCACCATCATATTCTCCAATGGTTACATTACTATAAGTCATGTGAAGATGTGGACTTAGAATTTCACTTACATATACTCCGGTAGCATTTGCAGGACCTGCATTGTAGACTTGGATTGTGAATTTGATTTTATCAGTGACATTGACAAATCCTGTTACATTGACTGTCTTGTTAATCTGTAAATCCACATAGGCTATTGCAAGATTAGTTATGTTATAATAATTATTAGACATGTTAGTGTCGTTTTCATAGCTTGTTACATTAACTACATTAGTGATATTGCCTGAATAGATTACTTCTGCAATGATTGTTAATGTTGCGTTAGTGCCGTTATTTAATCTAGGAATGTTCCATGTACCGTCTGCATATGTGCCCACACTTTCATTGAATGAAATCATTCTAAGGCGATAGTCTAATACTTCACCGACAACAATACCTGTAGCGTTTGAAGGACCGTCGTTGAATACTGTGATTGTGTATTTTATAATATTGGTAACGTTTATAGTATCTGTTGTAGCGTTTATCTCCTTAACAATGCGCAAATCAACAATAGGCAATGCTGTGAAATTGCGAGCTGAATCTATATCATTGGATGAATTTGTATCGAATCCATCACTTTCAACCCAAACGGTGTTAGTGATAGGGCCTCTATGAATTATTTGAGCAGTTATTGTCATATTGACAGGTTTATTTACATCCAAATAGCCAATGTGCCAAACTGTACCGCTATAATCACCCACATCTGTTTCGTTTTTGATTAATTTGAGATATGGGCTTAAAATTTCTGTTACATTTACTCCTGAAGCAGCACTAGGTCCGTTATTGACTACAGTAATTGTGTATTTGATAATTTCAGAAACGTTTACATAGTCCTCAGTAACATTGACTGTTTTTGTAATTGCCAAATCATCATATGGAATTACCCTGAATATATCGCTGTTATTAGCAGCCAGCCTAGTCAAATTACCCGGATAATTAGCTGATGCATTGTACAGGCCAATAGGCAAATTAAATGTGTAATTCTGACTGTAAGTTCCATTGATAACTTCAACTGTGAAGTTAGTATGATTGGTATCGTTGAATGTTACGGTAACATTACCGGATAAAGCGCCCCATGCACCATCGGTTAAAGTGATTATCACGCTTGTGCTGTTGCCGTAATAGAAATCATTAACCCAAATCCTGACAATACTGCTGTTGGATAATGTATCCCTTAAATAAGTGTAATACCTGTCTGATTCATGTATATATGCAAAGTAATATGTTTCACCTTCTTCCGCATCAAATATGTATTTGAATGCGCCGTCTTCATCTGTCACAACTACTGCACTGGTTATAAATTCACCATTATGGTCATACATTTCGACAGTGATGTTCTGGCCTGCCTCACAGTCGCTTTTGCGAGGTTTGGAATTGGATACAGTAATACCGTTTGCATCCCAATAGGTTACATTGCTGCATGCGCTGCCTATATAATCACTTTCTGCCCATATGGCATTTAATATGTTATCATATCCGACAAATACTGCGCTAGTGTAGTTTTTACCATCCTCATCAACACCAACTGTCTTCATTATAAACTTATTGGAATTTGCCTGATTGTCAAGAAGAACAGTATTTGTTAAAGCAAAGAATGCGCCAGTGTAAATTGCTGATCCCTGGAAAGCAGTGTTGTTGATTAATTCACTGTTTTTAATTTCACTTGAACCACTGGTTGCAGTACGGTAGATTGCACCACCTTTTTCCTCAGCGGTGTTGAATTCAAGAGTGGAATCATATACCTTGATTTGATTGGTGTTCATGAACACGGCTCCACCACGTTTGGCACTATTGTGATCTAAAATACTTCTGTACAGTAAAACATCATTTCCTGTGCCGTATATAGCTCCACCGTCCTTATTGGCCACATTGCCTGTAAAGTTAGTGTCATATATACGGGCTGTTTCACCTGCAAAGTAAATACCCCCACCGAAATCAGCATTGTTCTCTTCGAAATAAGAATTGTAAACATATGCATTATTATTAACTTTCTTCCAATAGACCGCTCCACCATATGATTCTCCATCATCAGTGGTAGCGCAGGAACCGATAACAGTAACATTATCCATAGTGTTACCGTTATAATAAATGGCACCACCATAAATGTTTCCACTTTCAGTTGAAGCCAAAGCGTTCTTAATAGTGACATTCTTTAAATCACCAATGCTTGTTGAATAGATAGCTCCTCCGCTAGCATCGTTAGTTGAATTGGTAACGTTGGTCTGAGAATATTCAATAGATATGTTGCTGACTTTTGGAGAACCTCCGGACCAGTAAATTGCACCGCCCCGACCATTTGCAAGAGTATTTGAAATGGTTGCATTTATTAAGGTACCAGCCTTACCCTTCCAGTAAATAGCACCTCCACAAGCATTCATATTTACGGATAATGCCGAAGAGTCATCTATTTCAACATTAGTTAAACTATTAGATTCCCCATAAACATAAATGGCTCCACCATTACTTTCTTTTGTACAAGTTTCATTATTATTGTTTGAAGATGATTCAAATATTTTAATTAAATCCAAATTGCAGTAGAATGCATTCAAATAGATGGCACCACCATTAGCAGATTTATCTGAACCATATGCTACAGCATCGTTCAGTGTGGTGGATGAGGAATTAACTATTGTGACATTATACATAGTACCGTAAGACCCTTTCCAGTATATGGCACCACCGTATCCGTCAAGCACCTTGGCATTTTGGATGGTGACATTGATTAAAGAATTATGTTCACTTTTTGAATCGATTGCAATAGCTCCACCCCAGGTTTTGTTTGCTGTGGAATTGATAATGGCACAATTTGAAATTGTAATGTTATTATCCCCTTCACCTAAACGGATTGCAGCTCCACCTACACCAAAACGGGTATTTCCTGCATAATTCTGGTCAATGAATGAATTATAGATGTAACAATGGTCAATCACTGAATTATCCGCATTACCTTCTTTCATCAAGAGTGTTCCACCACTTGCTTTTGCTTTATTTCCGTCAAAGGTATTATTATAAATCCATGAGTCGCTCATCTGGTTTGCAATAGCACCGCCGTGTTTTCCTGCACTGTTGTTGTAAAATTGGTTATTTGACATCATCAAATGATGACCATGACCATTTTGGTCACCAATATAAAGAGCGCCACCATCACTGTTTGCAGTATTGTTGACGAATAGACAGTTATTGATTGTACTGTCCCTTGCATAATACCAGTCAATAGCGCCACCGTGGTGTCCGTATGCAGTGTTGTTTATGAAAATGGAATTTAAAATCAAACCGCCCGGAGGAATATTGTCCATATCATCACCAGAAGTCCAGAAAATTGCACCTCCACCCTGACCAGTACCATGACATCCATTATTGGTGAAAGTAGATCCTAAAATGGTATCGTCACCGTGGCCTCCTTTCCAGTTAATGGCACCACCGTATCTTACTGCATCATTGTGGTCAAACCAGCAGGAGTATACTGATGCATTTGAACCACCAATATCCAAAGCACCCCCGTCAGTATATGTTGCATTGTTGTTTGTGAAATTGGAGTTGGAGATAATGGTGTCATTTCCGAAAACTTTAATTGCCCCGGCAGAACCGGCAGAGTTATTGTTCAAATTACAATATAAAATTTGAGTATTTATTCCATTGATGTTGATTGCTCCTGCGGAATCAGCGTTACATGAAGTGAAATTGGAATATGCTACTGTGGTTTTTATATCGTCAATATAAATTGCACCACCGGAATGAGTTCCTTTAGCAACACACTTGTCAAATGAAGAACGTAAAATATTTGTATTTTCACCATCAACATAAATAGCTCCTCCATTATCATTAGCATAGATATTGTCAAAGCTGGATCCTTCGACTGTAGCATTATGTCCGGAAATAGCTATAGCTCCACCAAAGGAACTGGATGAACTATTTTCAAATGTGGAAGAATCAATAATGGTTCTTTCACCTTCAATGTAAATTACACCTCCCCGTTTAGCAAAACTGCTGTTGAATTTGGAAGTGTCGATGAATGTTCTGTCCCCTTTAATATAAATTGTTCCACCATATGCTGAATCATAAACCTTGTTGTTATTAAAGTCTGAAGTTGAGATATGAGTATCCGGACCTTCTATATAAATAGCTCCACCACCATAGCTTGTGGATGATCCTTCGGCCAGACAATCGGTAAAATTACTTTCCGCTATGTTTGTACCTCCACCTGCAACATAGATGGCACCACCACTATAAGTGGCTGAACATTCTACAATACTTGCGTTTTTAATTGAAGCACCCCATGAATAAAGATAAATTGCACCACCGTAATTAGCATAGCTTGAATTAAATGCGGAATCCTCAATTTTTGCATAATTACCAAAAGCATAGATGGCTCCACCATCAACGGCATTAGAATCGTCAAATACAGATCCTTTAATAAGAGTATTTTCCCCTCTAATATAAATAGCTCCGCCGCAATCCTTTGATTTGAATCCTGTGAAATTAGAGTTTAAAACAGTGGTGTAAGTACCATCCACATAAATAGCTCCACCATCATAAGGAGTATTGCGATTATTGAAAGTTGAAGTGTGTTTGAAGTCTGAATTGTTAATCAATGCATTGGAACCGCTTATATGGATAACTCCCCCATTATAAGCATAACAA
The DNA here is from genome assembly GCF_030539555.1 of Methanobrevibacter sp. Classification (GTDB taxonomy): domain Archaea; phylum Methanobacteriota; class Methanobacteria; order Methanobacteriales; family Methanobacteriaceae; genus Methanocatella. Next base: position 24,307 of record NZ_JAUNXX010000005.1, read on the forward strand.
TCATCGAAATTACATCCTAAAATATTTGCATCATTACCACTGACTCCAATTGCGCCTCCGTGAGCAAAGTTATTGTTAGCTTTGCTTCTTGTGAAATTTGAAAGTGAAATTGTAGTATTTGCCCCATTAACGAATATTGAACCTCCATCATATAATGTAGCAGTACAGTTATCGAATACGTTTTTTGTAATATTTGCATTAGCTCCCCAAACGGTTATTGCTCCACCATAGTTAACTGAAGTACCATAAGCAAAGTCAGAGTTTGAAACTGTAGCTCCTTCCCCTTGGACATATATTGCACCACCTGAGCCTCCTAACACACCGTCACTACTGTAACCTGATGCAGTATTATGTCTGAATAATGAATCGTCAACAGTTGTATCATCACCTGCGATGAATATTGCTCCGCCGATATATGCTTGAGTCTTATCGATGGAACAGTTTAGAATCCTAGTACTATTACCGATAATGTATATTGCACCTCCATTATTGACTGCAGTACAATCGTAAAATTCTGTTTCGTTTATGATTATGTTGTTTCCTGTAATGAATAATGCTCCACCATCGACTTTGGATGAATCCTTGCCTGAATCGATATATGCTTTGCTTGAATTGAAAGTTGATTTGGATAGTGTTACATTATCCCCAATAAGTGATATGGAACCTCCACGAGTGCTGGAAGTGTTGACACCATCAGGTTTTGTTTTACTTATACCTTTATTGTTAATGCAGGTGATGTTGTAGATAACACCATTGCTACCTTCCCAGAATATAGCTCCACCGTCATCATCTGCAGTGTTGTCGCCAAAAGTAGAATCGGCCAGTTTACATTCATCACCTTCAACATACAGCGCACCACCGTCCAATCCGTTGTTATCCTCAAAGGTACAGTTTAAGATTTTAGTGCTGTTTCCTATGACATATAGGGCACCACCATTGTTTGTGGCATTACAATCGCTGAATAAAGTATCCTCAATGGTCACATTATTTCCTGTAACGAACAATGCCCCGCCGTCAACTTTGGATGAATCCTTATCGGCATCCATATATGCTGAGCTTGATACGAATCTGGATTTGGATACTGTAACATTGGCTCCTGTAAGACAGATTGTACCCCCACGTGTGCTTGAGGTATCTGTTTCGTTTTTGTCCAGACTTATTCCTTTGTTGTTGATACAAGTAATGTTATATATTATACCGTTGCTTCCTTCCCAGTATAGTGCACCACCGTCGTCACCTGCGACATTATCCTCAAAGATTAAATCTTTTACGTGAACATTGTCCGCAGCGATGTAGCATGCACCCCCATCACCGGAAACATAGAAGTTTTTGAAGGTAGAATTTTCTATTGTAGAAAATTTCTTATTGCTGTTCATCAACTCGAGGGCACCTCCTGAAGATGCCTGCCCATTTTCAAAAGTTGTCTGAGTGATGTGAAGTACACCATCCATGAATATTGATCCCGCATATTCTGTTGCATTGTTTCCAACAAAGTTGGATGATGAAATATTCAATGTGGAACCTTTGACATATATTGCACCACCATTTTTTGCAGTGTTGTCTGTGAAAGTGGAGTCCATGATTAATGAATTTGAGGTTAGACTGTCGCCGTTTATGAATATTGCCCCACCTCCATTTTCTGCATGGTTATTGGAAAATGTACAATTAATAAGTTCTATGCTGGAACCTGATTCTACTTTAATCGCACCGCCATCACTAGCATTACCATTGATAAAGTTAAGATTTTTCAATATTACATGGGAATTGCCTTTGATTTCAAATATTGAGGATTTATTTGAAGCGTCCAAGGTATGTTCGTTCCCATCCACTGTGATGCTTTTGCTGATTTGAACTCCTGCTGTTCCTGAATCAGTATCTGCATACGTATAATTAGTTGTCAAGTTAATTACGTCCCCCTGCGAGATTGTAGGATCGTTAATAACTTCATCCAATTGTGCAAATGTATCTGGAGAGTCCGTCAGAATCTCCTCTTGCGTGTCTGTTGCTTGTAAATTGTCCTGATTATCATCAACACCAACTAAAGTCGCATTGTCTGCGATATCAGTAGCCGAAGAAGAGGATAATACACTGAAGAACATTAAAAACAAGCAAGAAAAAATAATTATCTTTTTAACATTCATAAATATACCTCATTCATTATTCTTTTAATATATTAATTATTAATTAAGGAAGTATATATGTTTTCTTTTTACAATATAATAAGAAAAAAGTTAAAAAATATTCATACTTGTGAAAGAAATAATATATTAATGTTCAATCATAATTATTCATAAAATATTTTTTAAAAGAAATAACAATTAAATAAATAAACATTATTCATTCTAAAATAGAAAAATGAAGACATATGCATTAGAATTGGCTAAAAATATTGAATATAAACAATTTAAGTTAAAATAACATTGAACATACTAACATTAAATTTAAATAGAATAAAAACATGTCCCAAGAAATAATAAATAACGATGAAATAAATCAAAAAGAAAGTCAATATTCTAAACAGAAAAAATATCGAATATAAAATTATGAAAGGTTAAATCAATTTAACAAAAGGAAATAAAAGAAAAAAAGAAGTGAAAAGTAATTTTATTTAATTACTTTACTTTTGATGATTTCCACTCTTTTAAGAGGGTAGATTTTTTTAGCGTTGTGGTAAATTTCAGATGCCAATTTACCGTTGACAACTATTTTAATCAATTCATCAAATGATTTTTCAGCTGCAGTCTCTTTGAGTAAATCTTCAATTACGCTTCTCATGTATTTTTGTTGGGAAGATTTAGCTCTTCTGATGGTTACTGCAAGAACTTGGAGTTTTAATTTACGTCCATCTTTAGTTTTAACTACTGCGGAAGCGTCGATTCTGGAAGTTCCTCTTCTAATCATGCTTCTTACGTAATCAGTAGTGGTTTTGTGACCGGTGAATTTGGTGTTTGCAACATCACCTGCAACATTATCAATTTCAAATCTGAGTTTGATGTACTGTTTTGAGAAATCTCCAGTTAATTCTCTCATGGTAACTTCAACTCCTCTACCGATGAGAAGTTCAGGATCTTTTGCAGGAGTTTCTCCAATTTCTTTATCTTCGAAGTTTACTGGTGTTTTAATAGTATACCAGGATTTTTCTTTCCATGTATCACGTACTCTACGTCTTTGTTTTGCCTTTGCCATTATATCAACCGTTTTTTTAATAAATAATATATATAATAAATATAGCGTTTGCCATTAAAATTTTTAAAAATAGTCTAAAAATACAGTATTTAATAATTACAATACTAAATATACTGCAATCACGATTATAATAAATTATCAGTTTATAATCAGTTATTTGACTATTGTGAGATATTCTCACGTTATTTAAAGAAAATATTTGTAATTAAGTTTTAATTTCTAAAACCCGCCCATAAAGGTTATCTATAATTATTTTATTCATGGTATATAAAGATTATCGAAAATGCTATTTTTTTAAATAAAAATTTGAATTTTGAAAAATATATTTCAAAATCCAATCCTACAATCAAAATTAAAGAAGTGCTTAAAAACCTTCATTTGCATAAAACAAGGATTCTGAAGCATTGTTTAAAAATGCTACAATAGATTTTAATTTTGTATACAATATACAATTACCTATTAAAAAGTGCAATTGGGACATACTTCTTGTATAAATCAGAGGCATTAACATCCATAGTGTTCACAAAATCCTTGCTGGTCTTTTTATTATTCATGGAAAGCATCATGTGTGTATTAATATAACCCCTCTGACTGATTAACTTCAACAGTCTTTGGCCATATGTGAGCTCAGGATTGGAAACGCGATCATGCATTAGCTTCAATGTGTCAAATCCGTCAATGCCCAACACTTCACACATCCCATACATCTCATTAATGATGTCAGATGCCCACTCCTTAAGGGTTACTTCCTCACCATCCCGAAGAAGCCTCATAGATTCATCATAAGCCCTTTCAGCAGTCAGTTCTTCATTGATTTTAGCTTCTTTCTGCCAGTCCCCATAATCGGACTCCTGTTTGATGGCCATGTAGATTAAAAAATAATGCAAGAACTCCATATCATGCCTAACAAGACCGCACTTATAGAACGGATTGATATCAAGGGTTCTTATCTCCACATATTTAATTCCATCATCCCTAAGGGATTTCAATACGTCTGAAGGTTCATTTGGTTTTAACCTAATCTGCGTATACAACTCTTTAGCTTCGGACAAATCCCCATCATCAATAAAAGATTGAACATCACGAGTGAATTCATCCACAGTATTGTAGCTTGGATATAAGCTCTTTAGATTCTTATACCCGCAGGAAGCGTTCCTAAATGATGGTCCTTTTGTGCTGTAATAGCTTCCATATACATCACGCGCATCCATCAGATAGATGCAATCCTGTGAGAATGTTCCGTGAGATCCAATTGAACATCCAGTCAAATAAATGATTAGCCAGCAGTATCTCAGGTAATTACGAGCTATTTTTAAATAGATATCATCTTTAAAATGTTTATAGCTTAATTTAGAGTCCGTGATTTTGTATAACTTCTCTATAGTGTCTTCTGAAAATGAAAAATTGAAATGAACTCCTGAAATCATCTGTTTTTTAACACCATACTTTTTAGCCAATTCTATACGGTATTTTTCTGATTTTTCGCCTTCTTTGCCATATTTGGCTATAGGAATCTGGTCATAATACGGCAGGATGCACGGTATTGACTGAAACCAGAGGTATTCATCATCGGGAAGAGATGCATTTACCAAATCAGCCAAAAGAGAAAATACATCAAAGGCTTCGTCAATTGAATCGAATGTAGGCGTTATAATTTCAATCTGGCTTTCTGAAAAGTCTGTTGTAATTAGAGGATTTTTTAGTTTATCCCCAAATATCTCAGGATGAGGCGTTAATGATAATTTACCGTCAGAATGAGCTCTGAGACTTTCCCATTCTATTCCAAAAGATCCTTTTAGTATGTCTTCAGTCGATAATTTGCTAAAATTTGACAAATCCATTTAAATCCCACTTGGCGTACCATATTCCCGGATTAATTTTTCCAAATCGACACCTCTTTTAATTGAGTCTATCAGGTTTTTTCCGGGATTAGTTTGATTTTTAATGCGTTCGTATAAAGGTTTTAAAAATGTTTCTTCACCAATTCCTCTCTGATTAAGACCATCTGCAGCTAAATCAACTATATCACGTGATAACTTACATATTTCTTTTTTAGTGATAAATGAAGGAAGTTCGTTTTGAATCAATAATTTCCTAAGTTCGCTTGCAGTGTATCCCTTATGATATATTATATCATCATTGTTAATTAATTCTTCCAATTCATTAAGGTTCTCTTTAAGTCCAAGGTGAAATGCTGCAACAGACATTGAATCACAGATCGGTTGAGTGCATACGCTTCTAAATTCAACTGTTCCCCTGAATGTCAGATTAATGAACTTGAATGGTCGGAGGTATTTGATATCGCCAATGCAAGGCCTTATTTCAATTTCTTCATAGTTTCCATTGTTATAAATTTCACCGGACACATACTCCTGCTTGAAATATTCGCTTAGGTTCATTGTTGGAAAATTGATATATGCTCCGTCACGCATTACGCAATACATATCCAAAGATTCCAAATATGATTGGAAATCATCCAAGTCCTTAAAGTCAACTTCATACATTCCTATGTTGTGGGGATTTACTCCATGTGTCGAATATTCCCATAAGACATCCCTAAAGCAGGTGATATTTTCATTTTCCTCAAACAAAACGGAATTTGAAAATAGTAACGCTTTAATGGGTTCTATTTTTGAAAATACATTGATTGTTTTTACCAGATCCTCTTTATAAACGTCGAGCTGAACTTGTGAGGCTGATGAAAACATTCCGTATTCCGGATAGTTGTGGAAATACATCGGAGAATTCAGATACTTGTAATATGACTTCAAATGATGATAGAGCATCAGATATCTTTCTGATGGAATCGGCTTTGATTCGTTGTATTTCCTGTATGGATTGATGCCCATTCCTGTTAAAGTATGATTATATTTCTCGAAAGCTTCTTTTGTAAAAACATAGTATTCACTGAAGCGGTCATTTATTGAAAACAGGTCCTTTTCACGACCCATTGCGAATTCGATGTTGTTGTACGAGCAGTCATAACAGACGATATCCTCATTTCCCCTGTTTTTAAGGGAAAAGACATTTCCGTCATAGTCTATTCCATCCTTTTTAAAACCGTCGAATTGTCTGTTGAATTCGTCGGTTACCTTATGTACAACATCAAAGTTTACTGCTTTCTTATCAAGATTGACAATGGGAATTTCAATTTCGACTCCGATGAAGTTCTTTTTTTTATTTGTTGGCTTTATAAACTCATCATATAATTTGTTTTTAATCATTTCCCTATCAATCATAAATTTAATCCCCATTCAACGAATTTACGAACTCATCAAGAATCTTTTCATGCTCCTCTGTTAGGATGAACTCGTTATCATGTTCTTCGCTTTCAAAAATTATGTTTCCATCTATCAGGCCGAATAACTTGTTTAGTTCCACCTGTTTCCAGCCTTCATCATCATCCAATGGGGTTGTGGCAACAAGAAATCCATCATCATTTTTTAAATAATAGAGAGATTCCCTCATGTTGGAGTGAATATAGGTCAAATCCCCATCATAAATCATTAAATTTAGCTTATTGTTTTTTGACAAATCCTCGACAATGCCAGTCAACAGATTGAAGCGCTCCTTAATTGTTGATAAGCTTCCTTTAGCTTTTTCGAATTCATTAACCTTATCAACAATGTATAACAAGATTCTTTCAGAATCTGTGTCTCCGCTTTCGTTCTCCTTATATTTGTCAAGTCCCGGATAGTCGAATATGGTTCCGTTATGTATTAACATCCAGGATCTGCTGTTATCATCCATCAATATGAACGGATGGCAGTTAGGGGATATTATCTCACCTACAGTAGCCAGCCTTATATGTGCAAATACATTTTTCCCAACAATAGGATTGGATAATATATTTTTTAAATGTTGGCTACATGTTGCTTTTATAGGCTCTTTATCTATAACAAATTCATCAGATTGCATATTGGCTAATCCCCATCCGTGCGGATGTTCTTCTGAGTGATTATAAAAACATTCCAAACATTCATTTATCTGTTTTGGCTTATTTGAATTAAAACAAAAAATTTCACACATATATTACCCTCCCATTATTGAATATTACAATTGTTATATTGTAATAACATATGTTATATAATTCATGTTATATAAATATTGTCAAAAAAAAAGAGAAATGTTAATTTTCAATGAAATTAACATGATCAATATATCTATTTAGAACCTCTTCGACAGGCCCCTCATCCATGACTAATTTAATACCTTGGTCTTCAGCTTTTATTTTTGATTTAAAACCATATTGAATAGATATCAAAACATCACAGTCCTCACAAGCTTTTAATACTTTGCTTCCCTGATGCTTGGAATCTTCAGCTATTTCAACTTCCCTATGTTCAATAAAGCTCAATTCATCATCATAGTCATAAATATATACGGATTTTCCTTTTCCAAGATGCAAATCAACATTCACACCATCTGAAGATACTACAGCCAATCTCATTTTTATCCTCCGTTAAATTTTAAACTTCAGCACCATCCAATGCATGAAGACATGCACAATCGGACGTGTCATCAACATTTTTAATAAAATTGTATATTAACTCCAACAGTTCACTTTCCTTTTCACTCACCATTTCAAAGACTTCATCTATAGTTAATGCATCATCAGATATTCCTGATGCATAATTGGAAACGATACAAATTGAATTATAGCACATCTCCCTCTCACGGGCCAGTGTGACTTCAGGAAGTCCTGTCATGCCGACCAGGTCTCCGCCAAGCATCTTAAACATTTTAATTTCAGCAGGAGTTTCAAATCTCGGACCTTCAGTACACACATAAGTCGCACCGAGAATGACATCGCCTGATTCAGCCAAAACATCACGCAAGCTGTTGCAGTATGGTTCGGTTACATCTATATGCACAACCTTATCTTCATAGAAAGTTTTTGCCCTATCCTGTGAAAAATCCAAAAAATCATCAGGGATTACAAATGATCCTGGAGGCATTTCCAGATTCATAGACCCCACGGAGTTTGTAGCAATGATTTTTGTAACTCCTATCTTTTTAAGCGCATCGATGTTTGCTCTGAAATTGATTTTGTGCGGCGGAATACTGTGGCCTGATGCATGGCGTGGAATGAAAGCCACTTTTTTTGAAAAAATTTCCAAAATGGAGACTTCCACATCACCATAATCGGTTTCAACCAGCTTATTAGAGCATTTATCTGCTTTTTGGGTGATTTCATATACTCCGCTACCGCCAATTATACCTATCATTTTGAACTACCCTTTGCAGACTGATAACGGTTTGACTTTTGCAACAAGTTTGGCGATGCCAGTGCTGTCAGATACTCTGACTACACTGTCCACATCCTTATAAGCCCCAGGGGCTTCCTCTTCAATGACATGTTTGCTGGTAGCTTTGATTTTAATACCTTTTGAAGCCAAATCTTCAGTAATTTCATCAGCATCATAATCCTTTTTAGCTTGAGACCTTGACAATATTCTTCCGGCACCATGAGCGGTGGATCCGAAAGTTTCCTCCATTGCAAGTTCAGTTCCATGCAATACGTATGAAGCGGTTCCCATTGTACCCGGAATCAGTACAGGCTGTCCGACAGCCCTGTATTTTTCTGGAACTTCTTCTCTTCCAGGTCCGAATGCACGTGTAGCTCCTTTTCTGTGGACTAAAACATCCTCTTCACGATTGTATACCTTGTGAGTTTCCATTTTAACGATATTGTGGGCGACATCATATACTATGTCCATTTCCATGTCCTTTGCGGATTTTCCCAGAACATCCTCAAAGGTTTCACGAACCCAATGAGTCATCATTTGTCTGTTTGCCCACGCATAATTGGCCGCTGCCGCCATAGCCTGTATGTAATTTTGAGCTTCTTTTGAATCGAGCGGTGCACATGCCAATTGTCGGTCATCAAGGTTGATTTTATATTTTTTATAAGCCTTGTCCATAACCCTCAGATAATCGGAACATACCTGATGTCCGCAGCCTCTGGAACCTGAATGAATCATAACTACAATCATTCCTTTTTTAAGGCCATACACTTCAGCAACTTCCTCGTTATAGATTTCGTCTACAACCTGAACTTCTAAAAAGTGATTGCCTGAACCTAATGAACCTAATTGTGGAATTCCTCTTTTTTTAGCCTTATCTGAAACAATGCTTGAATCGGCATCTTCCATTCTTCCGTTTTCCTCGAGAACTTCCAAATCTTCCGGCCACCCATATCCATTATTGACGGCCCATTCAGCACCATAGTCAAGCACATCATTGATTTCGTTTTCATCAAGCCTGATTCTGCCTTTGCTTCCAACACCTGAAGGTATGTTTTTAAATAGCTTTTCTGTAAGCTCATCGAGAGAATCCTCTATATCTTCAAGGGTCAAATTGGATTTAATCAATCTGACGCCGCAGTTGATGTCAAATCCTACTCCTCCAGGAGACACAATACCGTTTCTTAGGCTGAAAGCCGCAACGCCTCCTATTGGAAAACCGTATCCGAAGTGAATGTCGGGCAGTCCTATTGAATATCTCTGAACTCCCGGAAGGCAAGCCACGTTAACAATCTGTTGGACAGCTCCTTCCTCCAAATCATCAAAATGCTCATCAGCAATATAAAATCTTCCAGAAGCCCTCATCCTTTTGTCATAAGAGCCTGAAATCTCATAAACATTATCCCTAACTTTTTTAATTTCATCTTTAATAGTCATAAGAATCACAGAATTATTATAATTTAATATTTATATTTGGCATTTAAATAATGTTCGTGTGAATTTTGGAACTAACCCCCGCAATCATGTTTAATCTAATTAAATCGTCGAAAATGAAATATAAAATTTAACACATCCCCTCCAATATAGCAAGCAGCAATTAAGAATTATCAGGAATTGACCTTCGAGATATGAAAAATTCCACTATCAAATCAAATTCCAAAAGAAATGGGCGAATAGCCAGTTCAATTTTTCTAATTTTTTCTTTAAAACCATTTTGAAACATTTCCACTGGAGCTTCAACAACCAACCAAAGTTGAGGAACAAAAAAGGATCATCATCCAACATTAAATGAAAAACAGAATATGGAACATGTTGCTTTAACAATGGTTTGACCATATTTAAAGCAACAATGACACCAGAATTATCTTTTAAGAAATTATAAATTCAACAGGATTTTCCATCGGATAGTATTTCTTAATATTCTTGAATTCACTGTCAAAAAATTCAACATCATTATTTAACTTAAAAATAACTTTTTTTTCATTTTCATATAAATTAACCATTATATAAACCACCAAAAAATTGGGATGAGTTTTTAAATGTTTTAATTCTTCAAAAGCTATCTCTAAATCTTTTTCATTATCATTTAAAAAGAATTTGAAAAAATCTATAGAAAATTCATCATCATAATCTAATTGTTTCTGTTTTGAAATATTGTTCCCGTGTGAGAAAATTTACATCGATTAGAAGTAAATTTACCTTAAATTCAAATTCAAGATATATTATGAAATAACTTATTAAAAAAAGTTTTGTTGATTCTCAAATCATGATTTCAAGCAGGAATCAATAATAAAAAAAGAAAGTTATTTTCTAAACAGTGAGGATATCCCTGCAACAAGCAAGAACAATGCACTGATTACATTGATGTGGTCTGCACCAGCAATTACGAACATTGTAGCAACTATAAATCCAATACCCGCAATTTCCTCGTTTTTTCTTACATAATAAGCTGAAAAAAGACCCAAAATGGAAGCTAAAATAGCAATCAGTCCTAGAAATGATGTATGAACATGTCCAAAGCTTTTAATAAAAATCAAAAAGGAACCTGAAAATATACCTATAATTGACCCTATTACACCCAACATCATTTCAAAAGTTCTTGAAATAGTTCTTGTTCGTTTCATGATAGTAGATATGGTTTTCATATTATAAATAAATTATAAATCAACAATGGCTCGGAGTTCATAACGGTCTGTTTTTTTAACATCCATCATATGAAAAGTTATTGCCTTTATTTCTGTTTTTCTCTCATGTTTATCCCAGTCAATTGGTTCTCCACTGATTGTTGCTTTTAGAATGAATTGTTCATCAGTTTTTTTAATATCCACGTCAAATTTAGAAAAAAGCATGAACTCCACTTCATGGTAAAACAGAAGCTCTTCAAGATAATCATATAAAAGAGATACTTCGTCTTCAGAGGTTATTTCAAATGATTTGCTTATTTTTGAATCAATGTTGGAAGTATCTGAAATTATATTAAAAATAGCCAGTCCCGCATTTTCAAATGCTTCATCAAGACTATTTCCATATGATTTGAATCCTATATCGGCAGTTACATCAAAATATTCAAATTTTTTCATGATTCTTCCCCAAAAATATTACTTTTCAAATGCTCTCTTGCTCTTTGTTTATATTAGTCTTTTAATAATAATAAGTATAGTGATTAAAATGTTAAGTAATAAAGATACCTCATTAAAAGCAGATTTAAGAAAAAAAAGTTCTATAAGAGATGAGATTTTATATAGCAACTACGATATTCAATCTTGCATGGTAATGCTTCTTGTAGTGACTGCATTACTTTTATCAGTACTTTCTGTTGCTGCAGCGACTCCAAGTTTAATCTAGCTTGGAATGATTTATTTTTGAAAAAATACAATACCAAACCCTTAAAAGCTGCACATTAGACCTGTAAGCTTACCATGCAATACATCTAATGTCAACAGAAACTAATTTCCCGGAAAAATTAGAGGATATCATCATCGAGGTTATATCTCAATATAATTTCACGAGAATTTCCTCTAACCCCTTTTCCTGTAAATTTAGTATCGATTAATCTTACAAATTCCAATTTATCCAATGCCCTATTAAATGAAGCGTAACTGGATTTTGTTTTTTCCTTAAATATTTCAGACAGTTCACCGGCTGTATAAATTCCATCATAATCAGCTATTAATTTTAAAAGAGATTTTTCAACATCAGTCAATGATTTAACCGTTTCACCGACGTCTATTGAAACTAAAGAATCAATAGCCTTGTCATAATGTTCCTGAGTGATTTCACGACTGGCATCGGCTTCGGCAATGTTGCCGCATGACTTCAAAAGGTTAATTCCAATTCTCAGGTCCCCGTTTTCATATGTATACATTGCAATCTGTTCCAGTATTTCATCACCCAATACATTTGGGAAAAATCCTGCTTTTGCCCTGTCCCTTAAGATATCTTCTATTTCATTGTATGAATAAAGCGGGAAATTTATTTCTTGAGGAATGAAAACAGTGTTCACGTTTTTGTCAAAAGCGTATTTGAATTCCAGATCAGAGAGTATTGCAAAAATAGAAGTTTTGACACCAGGATATTCTTCATAAGCTCTCAATATATCATAAACTACCTTATTGGCATTGTTACTTTGGAACAGGTAATTGACATCATCCAATGCTATTATCAATGCGATTTCGTCATTTTGAAGCTTTTTCATTATCTTATCATAAATTCTTGAAAATGGAACACCGGTTTCTGGAGGAGTATGTCCGAAAACTTTTTTATGAATCTGTGAAAATATTCCAAAACGGGTTGTGTGAAGTTGACAGTTGATATAAACGCACATGACCTTTTCTGTGTTTTTTTCAACAAGTTCGAATACTTTTCTGATTGCTGTTGTTTTTCCTGTTGCCGGTGAGCCTAAAACAATTGCATTTGATGGTTGGCCACCCCTCATGGCAGGCCTTATTGACATTGCCATTGCCTCCATCTGGGTATCCCTGAAATTATAGTTTGGAGGCATGTAATCCGGATCAAAAGCATTTATGTTTTGAAAAAGACTTTCATCATACATTAAGATATCTTCGATTCCCATACTATCTAATTTATTTTAACTATTATAAATCAATTATTATTCACACAAATTAATAATATCAGCATTCTCGTTTTCGATTATCCAGTTTGTTAATCTCTCTGCATATTGCAGTTTTTTCTTTTTAAACTCATCAGCTTCAGCCAAATCTGCAGAAAGGTTTGGCCTTGAATATCTGGTCACTATCTCACCGAAATCCATTCCTGCCAAAATTATTTCACGAGCACCCAAAGCTATAGCGAGAAATATTGCCCTGTCTCCGTCGGTGAATCCTCCGAAATTGTAAACGTTGCCGACAGGTTGTGACTGTGTTGTGCCGATTACATTGGTGAAAAAGGATGTATATCGGATAACCTGGTCAATATTGTCTCCGTGGGCGTGCACGGCAATATTTGCACCCCTCAAGTCGGCCAGAAGAATATCATCCATATTCCCATCCAAATCAGTGGCCACAATGTCCGGAGCCAATCTTTCCTCAATCAATGCTGTTGTTGCGCCATCTGCAGCAACCAAAACATAATCCTTCAAGTCATAATTTTCTTTTAATTGAACAATATGCTCTTTAAGAGAAGGTCCCGCACCGAATATAATGTATTTATCGGAAAATCCTACAATTTGGGAGAGGTCATCCAATGTAAGGCATCCCATCTCTGAGAGGATTTCATCCAATATCTTTGCTGAGTTTTCATCATCATCTCTTGAAAAACCAAAATCATCAAGAATTTCTTTATAATATCTTTCCCAAAGTCCAAATTCCATATTTAAACCTCACAATAATAGTTTAGCCATTGATTAATTAAATAATTTATTATTTTTGAAAATTGAATTTGGTTTGTAAAATTGATTTGAAGGCATTAAATTTACTTTATTTTAAAGAAAAACTTTAAATAATGCCCAAAATAAATTATAAAGCACATTAATTTATTTAAAAAGGATTTATTAAAACCTATAAAAAATAAGAGGGCGAAATATGAATCTAAGTAAGAAAATATATCAACCATCAGACATCTCCTTCAAGTATGCTTTTGCCGTTCTGAACAAACATCTACACAAATACTTAAAACTGAAAGACGAATATGTGGCATCATATCCAACAGAAGTCATCACAAGAGACATGAGAAACTTAAGGATGGATACACTATACAAAACAAAAAATACTCTAAACAATATCGAATCCCAATCAACAAAAGTCGGCATCAAAGAAATGAAAAGATTTGCAGATTATAGGATATTTGCGGAATATATCTATAATCTACCGGTCGAAACAATAATCCTAATGACAGTTGATCCAAAAAACTCACTGAAAGAATATAAAATAAGTGATACAGACATAATGAGACCCATTTATATATATTTTTCAAAAGATGAAGTGATAAAAAAATTTAATAATCTTAGCGACAAAATTGAAAACAATGACCGATTAACTGAGGAAGAAACATTGGATATTGCATTTCTACCATTGTTTGCCGCAAAAGAAAATTCGCAGGAAATCACTGAAAAAATGTGTGAATTAATAACTAAATACAAACACATTGACTATGAACTAAAAAGAGAAATAATATTCATTCTTCAAATAATGATTTTTAATCATTTTGAAGATTCTAAAAAAAGAAAAGAGTTATTAGGGGAAATTAACATGAAACAATACGATTCTGATTTAGAAATGATTGCATACGAAATATACGGTGAAGACATGGAAGAACAAAAAGAAATAATAAAACTAATGTTAGAAATATATAAAAATAATAAAACAACAAAAATAGAAATAAAACAACAAGAAAAACTAATAAACGATTCCATGAAACTATTTAAAGAAATCAAAGAAAAAAACAACCTAGATAAAGAAACATCAACTAAAATCAATGAAATATTATCCAATAGCCAACAATAACTCCCATTAACACATTTATAGAAATGCGCAATTATTTAAGCTAAAAGCAAAGAATCATAAAAGGAAATTAACATGAAACAATATGACGTCGATTTAAAATGGATAGCATATGAAATATATGGCGAAGAATGGGAAGCCCAAAAAGAAATAATAAAACAACAACAAGAAGAAATAGAAAAACAACAAAAACTACTAAGTATAATAACACTACTAAACGATTCAATGAAACTATTTAAAGAAATCAAAGAAAAAAACAACTTGGACAAAGAAACCTCAGACAAAATCGATGAGATAATATCCAACTTCATGCAACTTTAACCTTCTTACCTGTCAGCTTATTGTACAATTCGGCGATTTGTCTAAGTGTAAAACCAACCATAAATGCAGATATTATTGTTCCGATATTAACGGCACCGAATACATTTGTATACCAGAATCCGCACATTACCAATGATATAATCACCATTGTTGCGTCGAAGGCTATCTTGATTGTTGAAAATCTCCAATTTGTCACAATCGCTATTGATTCGACACATCCCTCTCCGGGAAGAGGTGCAATATCTGCCGGCATGTATATGAATATTCCCAAAGCTGTTAAAAATATGCTCATCAGCATAAACAATATGTAAAATGGAATGGTATTTTCAAAAGGGATAAATGAAACCAGATATAGTGCAAGATCTGTGAAATAGCCGAATAAGACGCAGTTTATGAACTGCAATAATCTTTTTTTCTTGAATCTTAAGCGTAGAATTATCATTTGAATGAAAATTAAAGACGCATTAAATATGAATGTGGTTATTCCAATGTTGATATTGGTTATTAAAGCTAAAGAATAGGAAATAGAGCTTATTGGAGTTGTTCCAAGTGTTGATATGATTGAAAATGCCACGCCCAGTGACATTATGAACAATCCAAAAGTGAATGAACAAATCCTTTTAAGCATATATATTAATTATATATTACATCTTTTTTAAATTAACATTATTTCCGGTTATGCGATTATTGATTCTGTGAATATATTTAACTGTTGTTCCGATGAATAATGCTCCAAGAATTGTTCCAATACCCACACTTCCGAATTCGCCTAAAAAGCCATAACTCAATACCAAAGCTGTTGAAACGATAGTGATGTCCAAATAGACTTTAATCGTGGAGAACGGTTTATTGGATACAATGGCTATTGCCTGTGTAACCCCTTCAACTGAAAGAGGAATTATATTGGTAGGAACATAGAAAAATAACCCCAAAGCAATGAAAAATATTGAAATTACGCTCATCAAAAGAGTCCATAACAGATTATATGCCGGAGGTATGAAATACATCAGAGAAACTGAAAAGCTTGTAAAGGCACCGAACAATACACCGACAAACACCTGCAGGAAATGCTTTTTCCTGAAATCCCCTCTAAGCAGCATCAGTTCAATAGCAACAAGAATTGCATGAAAAATGAATGTTGCAACTCCTATTTCAATATTCCATATCAGATTCATTGCATATGGAATAGAACTCACGGGAGCAGACCCTAATCCTGACTTTATTGAAAATGCAACCCCCAATGTTATCAGATACAGGCCAAAAATATAATTGAATACTCTTTTGAAGGTTATTTCTTCTCCGCTAAATTGCATATTAAGATATTTATTACAACCCATATTTAAACAATATGTAAAAACAATCAGTAAATTTGAACAATGTACTAAAAAGTACATAACAGATTCTCCATAAACTGAATAAAATCACATATTAAAAATATTTAATAAGTATGAAAAGCAAAGATAAACATAGCTTGGAACTAAGCTAATTTTCTAGAAAATTGGAGGAAATTTGATGAATGATATTTTATTAATGCTTCCAGGACCAACAACAGTGCATCCTAGAGTACTCAATGCAATGTCAAAAGCTGTTGTGAACCACAGAAGCGCTAAATACGGTGAAATCTTAACTGAAACTACTGAATTAATGAGTAAAGTTTTCCAAACACCAAATAATTCTTATTTATTAACTGGATCTGGAACTGCAGCTATGGAAGCAGGTATTGCAAATACCGTTGCTCCTGGAGAAAAGATGTTGAATGTAGTAGGTGGAAAGTTCGGAGAACGTTTCATGAAAATCGCAAACACTCATGGAATCGAAACCAAAGAATTAGCAGTTGAATGGGGAACTGCTGTAACTCCTGAAGCTATCGCTGAAGCATTAGACGAAGATGAAGATATAAAAGCTGTTAGTGTAATCCACAATGAAACTTCAACCGGTGTTGCTGCACCTATTGAAGAAATTGGTAAAGTAATGAAAAATTATGATGCATTATACATCGTAGACACCGTATCTTCTCTCGGAGGAGATTACGTGGATGTTGAAAAATTCGGAATTGATGTTTGTCTAACCGGATCACAAAAATGTTTAGCTGCACCACCTGGAATGGCAGCCATTACTTTAAGTGACGATGCATGGGCAGCTGTTGACAAAGTGGAAACCAATACTTTCTATTTGGATATGAAAGCAGTTAGAAAAAGTGGAGACAAAGTGCCTCCTGAAACTCCATACACCCCATCCGTTTCACTTACCTATGCAATGAATGAAGCATTGAAGATGGTTATGGAAGAAGGACTTGAAGCTAGAGTTGCACGCCACCACAAAGCAGCTAAAGCTAGTGTGGACGCTGTTAAAGCTTTAGGTTTAGAATTATTCGCAGACGAAGCTGTTTCATCTGCCACTGTTACAGCAGTCAAAATGCCTGAAGGAATTACCGACGCTGACTTCAGAGGAACCACACGTGACAAATACGGCGTGGAATTAGCTGGAGGACAAGATCACTTAAAAGGAAACATTTTCAGAATCGGACACATGGGAAATATTTCCTACAAAGAATTAACCCAAACCTTTGCTGCTATCGGAATGACCTTAAAAGGTTTAGGTGTAATTGACGATGCTGGCGCTGGTGTAGCATCAATCGCAGAATCATACTTATGATTCTGTCACTTCTCTTTTTTTTGAATTTTTGAATTGATTATAAGTTATAACTAGCAAAAATATATTGCTTATAAGTTATATGTGAAAAGTTACACTTGAAATGCATGTCTAAATTACATTACTTATAAGTTATATGTGAAAAGTTACAGTTGAAATGCACCTCTCTGATATAACTTATAACTTATGAGAAAAAAGTTACACTTGAAATGCACCTCTTGATTTGTGACAAAAATAAATTATAACTAAAAAGTTACACTTGAAAAGTATGTCTTTTTTATTTAAAAAGTAATACTTAGGAATTTTGCCATCATCAAAAAAGAACAGAACCGACACAGGAATGATTCAAAAATCTTCAATTGTTTCGATAGCATTGCAGTCGGAACAAATAATGTAACTGCAAGGTTTCCAATTCGACACCTCAAAGGGATAGTAAAAATATTTTAAACATTAAAAACAAATATAATATAACAAACATAGGATGTGAAACTATGGCTGAAAATATAAAAACAACCGTTGAAGAATTGCGCAAACTTATTAATGTCGAAAATGTAATCGGTAAACCAATTGAAACAGATGATAAAATCCTCATTCCCGTGATAAAAATGGGAGTAGGGTTTGGATCTGGTGAAAACCTAATGAGTAAAGAAGGAAGCGATATTGCAGGTGCAGGTGCCGGAGTAGAACCAATTTCAATGGTGATGGTTCCTAAAAAAGGAAATACCTCTGAAGGTGTTCGCGTGCTTGATTTAAGTAAAGGAACCGAAACAAACAAAGCATTATCCGATTTAGGTTTAATTATTTCTGATTTGGTTAAAAACTATTTAGGATCAAAAGACGATGATTATGATGAAGGAGAATACATAGAACCTGAATTCACAACATCCGATGATGATAGCGAAGAATAGGAATCATACATGTTAAACATCCTAGGGATGATTATTCTAATAATCATCTTATTCATTATTATTTTACTATTAATAGGCATTAAAATATCATTTATCTATGATAAAAAAGGCAGCCAGCTTAAAGGATGTTTAAAAATACTTATTTTTAAAAAAATCAAGGTTTATTCCCATACTTTTCCTTCCAAAGACGATGACGATGAGGAAGAGGAAGAGGAGGAAAATGATGAAGAGAAAAAACAAAGGGACGTTAAGAAAATATTAAACCTTGCCAAACCATGCTTTGAAGATTTTAAAATATTTGTCAAATCATCACTAAATGTGATTAAAGTTAAAAGACTTGACAACCACCTTATTTTTGGAATGGACAGTTATGCAGATACCGGAAAATATATCGGCATAATCTGGGCAATTTTAGCTACAATAAACCCCCTGCATGAAAAATTGCATTTAAGTGCAGAACCGTCATTTGCAGGAAGTGTGCTTGACATCAATGGAGTCAACGAAGTTGAGATTCATGTCCTGAAACTCATTGTTCCAACAATCAGACTGGTTTCAAAAAAGGATGTCCGCATATTCATAAGAGGTGTTCTGGATGAAAGATGAACTTGAAAGATTCATCAAAAATCAGTTCAACATAACTGAAAATACAGAATTCAAGTTTCATGAAATGTGCGGATTAATGTTCGTGTTTAAACAAACATTTTTCAACATCGATGAAAAGATCACATCTGCTGAAATCAAACCTGTCGGAATAATTTATGAAGAAAGTAATGAATATTACTTTGCTCCCCTAGATGAAGTTAGCCAAATAGATGAAATTGTTAAGGAATTTGTTGAAATTTACCTGAAATAGAAAAATTGCCCTAACTCAGTAAAATTGCATTTAAAAAGAACTGACCAGTATAAATACCCCAAACACCAATATTAATTATACCTACTGAAAAAAAGTAGTGAACACTGGGCAAAACAGAAAATGTAGGTGGTACAACCATGCACCAAAAATACGATAAACTTTCAAAATTATCCTGCAGAATCTTTGCAAACTCCCTACTTCGCTTTATCGGCGAAAAACCGGGAATCAGAAATATATACACTTACGAAATCTATACACCCAACCACAGATTGAAAATTTTGGATTTGGTAGTGGAAACCGCAAACGGTTATTGCATCGATTTTGAATTTCACAAGTTGGACACAACTGAAGAGATAATTCTCAGAAATATTCAGTATGTCGTGAACTTCAGACTTGAAAACGGAAATCTCATCAAACCGTATATCATTTCTATGGCTGATGCTGAAAAATCAATTCGAAAAGCAAAAATCCATCCGGACTTGGAAATTGAAATACCCTTCATATTTTTCAAAAATTATGATGGCGATGAAATACTTGAAAAAATTAAAAAGAAAATAAATAAAAATATATCTATCGAAGAATTTGATTTATTTAATATGATATTTCTGCCATTCATGAAACATGACAAAAGCGATTATGAGATTACAATGAACCTGATTGATTTGGCCAACGAAATTGACCTGACAGAAGAACAACAGTATCAACTAAAAGCCTGTCAGATAATACTTGTAGACATTTTCATTCCAGAAAACGAAAAAGAAAAACAACTAAAGGTGGTAAATATGGGAAGCACATTTTTAGAGGAATATGAACGAAAATTAGTGGAAGATGCTGAAAAAAAAGGAATAAATAATGGAAGAAAAGAAGGAAAAAAAGAAGGAAAAAATGAAGAAAAAGAAGAAATTGCAAAAAAATTGAAAGATGACAATGTCCCTATAGAAAAAATCATACAATACACAGGTCTGAGCCTAAACGTTATTAACTCACTTTAAAAATTATTCCGGAAGAGGAATATTTTCACTTTCAACAATGACTTCAACAACAAGAGGGCCAGTGAGATTTTTTTCAAGCAGGAGTTTCAAGTCATCAAGATTATCAGCGCGCACTGCATCGATTCCGTAAGAAGATGCCAGCTTTACAAAATCAGGATTGTTTAATTTCACCTGATAAGGTTCCATATCATAAAATTCTTCCTGCCATTGGCGAATGATTCCGAATTCAGAATTGTTCAGGATAAATACAACAACATCCAAATTGTTTTCCTTGAGTGTGGCCAGTTCCTGAAGATTCATCTGAAAATCCCCATCCCCGTTAATGAGAATAATCTTCTCACCGCTGGCAATAGCTGCACCTATTGCTGCCGGAAGACCATAACCCATTGGTGCCATACCTCCTGAAAACAGCAGCTGTCCGGGAGAAGTTGATTTTTTAAGAAGTGTTGTCCAGGTCGTATGGGACCCTGCATCTGAAACTATAATGTTGTCATTGAATCTATTTAAGATTTGACTGATTGCTGCCTGTGGCTTTAGGTCATCATCAATGCCTTCAATTTCAATAGCATCATCGATTTCAAGAATTTCATCAAGCCAGTCAACTTCACTGAATTTGATTTCTGCTAAAAAGTCTTCCACTTTTCCATGAATCGGAAAGTCCCCGATCAATATGTCCTTATTGATGTTTACGTGGATCAGATTATCTGGAATTACCGGCAGTGTGCGTTCACTCGCCTTAATGCCCAATGCGATAATGCAATCAGCATTTTCAAATGCATATCTTGCCTGAGGATTTCCTCGTATTCCAACAATGCCCAGATTCAAATCATCATGGTCGGATATGATGCCCTTTCCATGAAATGTTGTAGTGACCGGTATTTTATACTTATCTGCAATTTGTTTAATGGCATTCCCCTGTGTTCTTGCACCTGCGCCCAAAATGAATAATGGCTTTTTGGATTTGTCTATGAGATCCTGTGCCTTTGAAATGTTAGACAGGTCATCTTCACACAGATAGCACAAGTCGAAATCCTGAAAATCTTCACTTGACAGGACATCCTTTGACAAATTGATGTGAATAGGTCCTTTGGGATTGTTTTTAAGCGCAAATATGGCTGCCCTTAGGCAGTACACAGCTTCTGTTCCGTTCAATGGGTTGTATGAATCCTGAGAGATGTGGCTTAAAATATCTGCCTGAGGAGTTGACTGAAAATGATCTGTGCCCCTGTATTTTAATTCATTGTCACCTGTTAAAACCAAAATCGGAACGCTGTCCTTGTATGCAGTGGCCAGTGCCATTGTAAAGTTCAGTGCTCCTGGAGATGCTGTTGCAACGCAAACCCCTATTTTTGATGTTGACCTGTAGTATCCGTCTGCCGCATGAGCCGCAGCCTGTTCGTGTCTTGTCAGGACATGGTTAATGTCTGATGCTGAAAGCGCCTCATAAAACGGCATTATCTGCTCGCCGGGAATTCCGAAGATGTCGGTAATGCCTTCCTCGGCCAGTATTTCAACAAGTTTTTGGGCCACGTTCACTCTTCTTCCTCCTGATAGGAGCCGTCATATTCGCCTGACCCTTCAACCGGAAACACCACTGCCTGAGCTATTCTGTCTCCTGACTTTATTTTGTAGTCATGGTTTCCGTGGTTATAAATCATGAACATCAATGTTCCGTAAAAGCCCGGATCGCCCACTGCAGTTTGGACTGATACAAATGACCTTAAGAGAGTTGATCGGGGCAGATACAGCATGGCATATCCTTTAGGAATTTTAATTTTCCTTTTAATGCTTGCAAGATATGCTGTATG
The DNA here is from genome assembly GCF_030539555.1 of Methanobrevibacter sp. GTDB lineage: Archaea > Methanobacteriota > Methanobacteria > Methanobacteriales > Methanobacteriaceae > Methanocatella. The sequence continues at coordinate 46,731 of NZ_JAUNXX010000005.1, forward strand.
CGGTTTTAAGGTGTAAATATCCCCATCCATTTCCTTAATTTCTGGCAAGTTCTTTTCATTGTCAATAAGTGACCCTGCACTTTCCTGTGTGTAAATCTTATCCAGTTCCAAATCTATTCCTGAAGGCTGAACCAAATCGGCAAAATCAGGGAACAGTTTTATAAGTTCTTTTTCACCAAGCATCATATCAAAACCTTTAATAATTTATTTATACCATCTTGGTTATAAATTTAAATGGTGATAAGAAATGCCAGTAGTAACAATCGGCGGAAATGACGGAATCAGTGTTGAGAAAAAAAGAGAAATGGTAAAAAAAGTATCTGAAGTCGTTGCGGATGCTTATGACTTGCCAATTGAAGCGATAACAGTTCTTGTTCAAGCTTATCCTAAAGAAAGCATTGGCGTTGCTGGGGAACTGTTGTCAGATAGAAAATAAGTTATTTTAAATTGAGAAGGGAGCTTTGAGGACAAAACTCCCTATTATACAGACTAAAAAATGTGTCAAAATACATTTCAACACAATCTAATATTATTATTACAACCTATTTAAAAATTTTGATTCAGACTTTTCTATAATGGTCGTCATCAAATTTTTCAACAAGATTCAATTCTATGAGTTCATCCAAATATTTCCTTATTTTTCTCTCGAAGTTTTTGCTTTTGTATCTGGCAAGTGATTTTTCAAGTTGTGAAAATGTGAACTCACCGCTTATGCTGTCATAGATTATTTTCTGCCATGGAGTCAGGTTGAAGATTATCTGCTTCACTGCGACGTCGCTTGCTTTTTCATCTTGCGAAATGTTTTCAAAATTCCATTTCTCGTCACTGACTTTGATGTTGAAGTCCCTTTCGATTTCATCTATGGACTCGGACAGGCTGTTGAGATGGGGGTGGTTTGCAAGTGCGAACTTGTTTTTGTAAATTTTCAGGAGAAATTCCCTTCGGGACTTTTCAATATTTTGGCGGGCAGTTTCGAAACTGTCGAATGACCCTATCACCCAGACCTTATCATCAATCACCTCTGAGATTTTGTAGGTGTCTGTTTCATCATCGAATGCTATCTGAGGAAATGTGTTTACATCCCAACTGTTTTCGAGAAGAAAATTTCGAATGAAAGTCGCATCTTCAAGATTGTCGCTGACAGCGAATATATAAGAGTCTCCTGCAATCTGCTTTTTGACCATGAAGATTTCAAATACCCTTGAAATGTTGAGGCCATACTTTGATTTATTAGGATTTCTGATGATTTTTTTGGCAAGTTTTTCAAGTTCCTTATCGTTTGGTCTGGTGTTAAATTTACCTAATATGTGCAATTTTTCATCGATTTTTGCAACTGCCACGTATTTGTCCTGGGAGAGGTGCGTTTCAAGTGTAAAATTATCCGGATTCCAATTTTTACCTTCAAGCAAATCCCTTGCAAAAATTGCATCTTCAATCGATGAGAACCTGCCGTAAACCCTTGAATTTTTTATAATCTTATATGACTTTTTATCCCTGCGGATGTATTTTTCTTTCATTGAGAATAATATGTTCTTTGGAAACTATAATCTTTTAGTTGGCTTTTTAATGCTGACGATTTCAATGTCTTCCCCAAGCCAGCCGTCGAGGTCGATTGTGTTTTTTGATGATGTGTCAAAATATGAGTCTATTAGATTTTCCAGTTTTTCCGTGTTGTTTTTTCCGGGCACTTTCATGAACCGGTCGTACTGTCTTGAGGTTAGGCGGAAATTCAGTCTCTTGTTTTTGTACTCAAAGTCATGGATCTGATTCTCATAGATGTCAAAGAGCTCATAAAAGATTTTTTCGAATCGTTCATCCGAAGGCATGTTTTCGGCTGCGAATTCCATATCTCTCCTGCGAACTATATCCTCTATTGAGGATTCCTTGATGTGCCTGTTTTTGGAAAGCTCACTTAAATCATATGATACATATCTTGAAAATATTTTTGCAAAACTCAACGCTTCCAGGTCACTTAGGTCATTGTCTTTTGCATAACAATATCCGAAAGCCTGCCAGTGGGATCTGTTTTCCTTTGTGAATTTGATGTCTATGTTATTCTGTCTTAAAACATAATTCAGGTCGCTTCGCTTTACTGTGGAATCTATGATGTAGTAGTCGACCAGACGGTCTGTGTCGATATATGGTGGGTAGTCATTCACGACCGGAAGGGTGACCTTTGAGTTGACGTATTCTATGAAGCTTATTTGATTTCTGAATTCTCTCAGCCCCTCGAAGTAATGTCTGAAAAGTGTCTTCCCGTCACTGTCATCATGAATCTTTATATCTTCAATGTTTAAAAACAAATGGTATATCAGAGGAAATTCATCACTCCAGAATTTCAAAATCAGCCTTTTGAATGATTTGTACAGTTCCGATTCGCTGTCGAAAATGTCAATGTCGAAAATCATTTTTCTCAGGTCAAGTTCCATGAATTCATATTCGCTTTCATCCGCATCTATCTTTGAGACTGTCTCCTTGAGTGAAATTTTTATGAGTCTGTCAGCCATCATTTCCTTTGTAATGGAGAGTGCCTCTTCAAGTGTAATGTGGCCTGAGACATCCATTTCATCTGTAAATCCCCCATCACCTATGGTGAAAATGAATTTTGTTCTCTTCTCGGATGTCTTTTTTAGAATGTATTGGGTAAGGTTTCTTATTTCCAGCATAAAAATTCACTCTATTTTTTAGTGTAATACATCATGTAATACATAAATTATAGAATATAATATAAAAACTTTTCGTTACTTGAAAAAAATTTTCTTCCAATAACTCTGTGAAAAAACCGCATTCAATGCAATGTCTGAAATCGTATCCCTTATGCAGAAATCCATATCATGGATGAGGATTTCCTTTCATTTAATTGAAATGGTGATTGATTAAAATGATAGTGTTTGAAAAGAGGTGATGGATTTCAAGTGTAAAATCAATTAAATGATAGTGAAAATGTTTTTGAAACTTGAATCAGTGATGCAGAGTACATGAAAACGAAAAAAATGAATAACTTGTAAAACCAAGATTTTCCTAAAATGCCCACACAGGAATATCGTTTACTTCAAAATGAAGGATTTCACCCAAATTTCATGAAACAAAACTGAAAACCGCATTTACTCGAAAATATTTTCAGTATAGAAAAAGAGGTATATAGCTTTGATTTTATAAATTTTGATGATTAAAAAAAAGAATGAAAAAATAGGGAAGATTAACCCTATTTTTCAAGATAAGTTTCCATTGTAACCTTATCTTTGATGTAGGTTGCCTGATAGACAAGCCTTTTACCTACAGGAAGGTCTTTATAGTACTCATTGCTGATTACAACCCTTGCAACACCAAGACTGTTGGTTTTTACCTTGAAGTATTTGTAGTTGAATTTGAATGTGATCAGCTTGTTTTTAAGCGGAACCTTACCGTACTTGAGTGCCGCCATCAGCACAAAGCTCTTGGCGGATTTTTTAACTGTCACCTGTTTAACCTTAAGCATACTTACAACTTCAACATGCTTGTGTATAGCTATCTTTCCGTATTGTGCGGTCAGCAAGTACTCCCCAGGCAATTTTGCCATTTTAAACATTGCAATACCCAAAGCATTAGTTTTGGCGGTTGCAACTTTTTTATGATTCACCTTGAAAACCACATTGGCATTTTTAATAGGTTTTCCATTGACTCCAACAACCTTCGCCTTGAAAGCACCATTCATATATGGAATGGACTTAGGAGCGACAATCACCTTAGGATTATTTCCGTGTGCAACGGTTACAGTGGTCTCGCCCAACTTCCAAATTTGACCTGTAGCGTTGCAGCGGAAGATAAGTTTGTGCTTGCCTGAAGTTATTTTTGACAGGGACACTGTAGCGATTCCGTTTTTGAAAGATGCCTTATAAGTATTCACCTCATCATCGCTGACTTTAACATATATTGTGCCTTTAAAGTCTTTTGATGCCTTGAATGAAACAGTGTTTTTGCCGAACAGCACCATTTTGGAAACAGAAATCAACTTAGGATAGACATATAGAGATGTTTTGTGACTATCTATATCATAACCGTCATCAGAAAGATATTTAATTAAAATACTGTGTTTGCCAACGGTTAAATTGCTAGGTACTTTGATTTTAGCTGAACCGTTTACCATTTTCTTAGTATAGATTTTACCGTCGATTGACACTTCCAGAGTTCCATTTGCATCATTAGGCAATTTCAATCCATAATACCTGTTGTTGTTTCCGTAAACTGCATTATCATAGAAATTGATTATATCATTGTTTTTATAGGCATTAAAAGCACCGAAAACTTCGATTGTCCTGTTCAATTTTATTACGGAATAATCGCTGCCGTTGTAGTATGCATAAATCTGATGTTTTCCAATAGGCAATTTATCTAGATTCACTGTTGCTATTCCATTAGACTGTTTAACTGTTTTGTATACCTTACCGTCAACTTTGACAACCATACTGCCTTTGGCATTTTTAGGAATTTTTAATTGGACATTATCCTGACCCCTGCCATATTCCACTTTTCCACTTGAGGTGCCCCAAATATCTGAAACACCATTATGTTCATAGAATATTGCCGGCTTGATTGTGAATGTTTTAGTTATGTTGCGCGGATAATAATATTCATTACCCTTTAATACAATCAATATTTTATGAGTTCCAACGGCAAGATATCCATTGTAACCCCCATAGCCCTCGATACCGTGTTCACGCATATCCATGAAGGAAGCTTTTTTACCATCAACAAAAAATTCAACATCAATAGTGAAATCCGAATCAAAAATAAAACTAAAGTAATGTCCATAATAATTATCCTCAACCTCAAAATAATATGAAGGCACTTTTTTTCCCAGCACATCCTCTGGGGAACTGGAAAGGTTGTCATCCCTAGCACTTGAAAGCAATGGTGATTTTTCAACTTCGACACTTCCATCATTGGAATCATTATCATCATTAACCACGTTCACGTCACTGGAAAGTGCCGCATCCTGATTATTTGCATCACCGATGACTTCATCAATCGAATCATCAGCGATTACATCTTCGTTTTCAACTGCAAGAATTGAATCCTGCACGTTTTCACTGGCCGTGAGATTATCTGACGCGCTGACAGCGCCAATTGTCAGAATGGCCAGCAGCAATAAACTAACCAAAATAAGTTTCTTTAACTTCATTTTAATCCCCAAATCTATTCAGTTTAAATACAAATACTATATATGAAATACATTACATATAAAGCTATTATTTTTAATTTGAAGAGCTGAAAATAGGTATTTTAACTAAAAAAATAGAAAATAATTAAAAAAAAGAATAAGAAATAGAGAAATTAATCTCTATCTTCTAACAATTGCCACTTTCTTGAGTGTGTCTTTTATGTATGTTGCCTGACAGATTATCTTCTTGCCGACTGCAAGCTTGTAGAAAAATGCTTTTTTAACAGCAACCTGTGCAATTCCTTTAGCGTTTGTTTTTGCCTTGAAGGTTTTGCCGTTGAACTTAAAGATTACTACTTTGTTTTTGATTGGAGTTTTACCTTTCTTGAGTGTTGCTTTTAAAAATGCATAGTTGGCGGATTTTTTGACTATTGTGTTAGCCAGACTCAGTACACGTTTTACCGTAACGGTTTTTGTTTGTGAAACTTTGCCGTATGTTGCGGTCACTTTGTATTTTTTAGGAAGGTTTGTCAGTTTGAACACTGCAATGCCTTTGGCATTGGTCTTGACTGTTTTTACCTTTTTGCCGTTGACCTTGAATATTACTGCAGCATTTTTGAGAACCTTACCGTCAACACCTTTAAGGGTTGCCTTGAATGAGGCTTCACCGTAGTAGAGGCTTGTTGATGCCAATGTCAATTTAGGGTTTTTTGCCTCTGCGACGTTGATTACGAACTTGCCGTAATCATAATAAAGGTCATCATTTGTGAAGTACACCCTGATGGTGTGTTTTCCTGCGGTCAGTTTTGACAGGGAATATGCGGCTTTTCCGTTTTTGAGATTGACATAATATGAATCATCACCAAATTCAACTTCCATCTGACCTTCCACACCGCTATTTGATATGAGGGTTACAGGATTGTTTGCGAATACGACCATTTTATCTGAAATTGACAGTTTAGGATAGGTAGATATGCCCTCACTGATGGAATTGACAGAATATCCGTACTCGTCATTGTCCACATATTGGGCGTAAAGTTCGAATAATCCCACTTTCAGATTGGAGTAGGTGATTTTGGCAGATCCGTTTGATATGCGGACCTCCTTATCAACTCCGTTGAAGCTTGTTTTTAATGTACCGTTTGCATCACTCGGCAGATTCAGTGTTACGGTCAGTGAATCGCCATAAATGAACTCATTTGAATTTATTACAATTCCGCCGACAATTGATATTTCCCCACTCTTGTTTTCCACTTCATAATCTGCACCGTCATAGTAAGTTTTGATGTTGTGATAGCCTAAGGAAAGATTTGCAAATGAAACATTTGCCTGTCCGTTTGCAATAGGAACTTTGGCATAGTTTTTATCGTCGATTTCAACAACCAGATTTCCCTTTGCATCTTTAGGAAGTAAAAGTTTGACAACACTGCCCTCATCTCTGTAATAGTTATCATAAGTGTAATCGATGTGAGGATATACTGTGAATGTTGTGTTTACCTTAAGCGGGGAGTACTTGGCATTTCCCTTGAAGTCTACTGCGATATCATGGGTTCCCGCAAATTCGGATATGTCTACAACAACCTGGGTTTCCTCATAGTCCTCGATTTCGTATTTGGTGAATTTGACCCCGTCAATGAGGATATCGAAACCTGATTTTATGCCGTAAGGACATACTATGGTAACAGTATTTTCATCACCGAAACTGTACTCGATATCAGATAAACGGAAAGCGAAAGTGAAATTCATGGCGAATTTGTATGATTCTGTGAACTTGGAGTATTTGCTGTCACCTAAAAATGATACTTTTAAAGTATGGCTTTTGGAAACATCGCATTTGCTTAAGTCCACTACGTAAACGTGACCGTATTCATCATAGTCATCATCAACATAATCGATTTCATCCAATAGCTTGCCGTCGATGTAGAATTTTAAAGTGCCGGCTGCATCAGCAGGCAATCTTACATATGCCCTGTCATCCTGATTGATTATGACTGTTTGAGGAACTGTTATTATGTGTTCCACAATCTCGAATGTTACGTTGCATTGTGCCGGTTTGAAGTAGTCGTCACCTTCATAGATTACTGAAATAGTGTGATTTCCAATTTCAAGGCCTTCAGTTGAAAGAACTGTTTCTTCACGGTAAATGCAGGTATTTTTCAAATCACCGTCAAGGTAAACGAAGACGATACCTGTGGCTTGCTCACTATCCGGAACATTGACTGGTATAGTTGATCCTATTGCCACTTTGTCCGGAACGTAAATGCTGAAGTTCATTGAAGGATTTTCACTGATTACGTATAAGTTATTGTACCATGAAATTCCACCCTCTATTCCGAAATTCAGGTAATGGCCATCAGCAGATATGTTATTTACAGGAACGGAAACTTTACCGTCAGAGCCCAATGCACCTTCAAATATACGTTCACCATCCAATTCGATAAAGACAGTTTCACCAGCATAACCGGTTGGAAACTCGAGGGTGACATTGTTGAAATCTTCAACCCATACTTTTTTGTCTACGTTTATTTTAGGGCCGATTCTGAAAGAGTAACCTTCATAATATCCACTAGGTGATGCGAAAATCCAATATGAGTCGCCTAACCCGTAGTCGCCTTCAAGGTAATATTTGGTCCTTTCGCCAGTACATGTAACATTTTTCTCAAGAATCATTTCAGTCCCATCCCAACTTTCACAAATCCTTAGATTGACCACTCCGCCGTCATAGTAGTTAACAGTGACATATGGATTTTCGTTGAAAGCAACATAATCCGGAATCTGCACGTCAGCACCAACATCAAAGATTTTTGTAATTGTTTTTGCCTTATATTTGTTGTTTCCTTCATAGCTAACTGTTACGTTGAGTTGAGGTGCCCTCACGGAAGGAATCCTGAAGTAAAATTCGTTGTCATCATCGAAATAATATTGCATGAATTTCTCACCGTTAATGAATACCACTGCATTTCCGCTCACATCACTTGGAAAAGTAACTTCAAAATCAGCGGATTTTCCGTAGACAATTATATCATCAGTTTCAAGATAAAGGGTTATGCTTGCGCTATAGTCATTTATATTGTAAGATTTTGAAAATGATTGTGTCTTGCCGTCATTTGAAGTGAAATCGACTTTCAAAGTGTGTTTTCCGATTGTATTGAATTTGAAAGATTTGTTTGTTATACCTCCACCATAAATATCCTCAGAATCATAGTCATCACCGTCCCTATAGACAGTTATTTCACCTGAAGTTCCGTTTGGAGCATATACTGAAAACTTATAATACTCCATTGCCTTTACACTGTCCGGAAACACCACATCAAATTTTGTTATGTCGTTTCCAACTTCATCTTCACCGACAATCTCCTGTACGGAATCATCAGCGATTAAATCATTGTCTTCAACTGCAAGAACTGAATCTTGCGCGTCTTCTGTTGCTGTCAGGTTGTCTGAAGCGCTGACAGCCCCCAATGTTAGAATAGCCAGCAGGATTATGCTGACTAAAATAAATCTGTTAAATTTCAATTTAATCCCCAAATTAATTTAATCAATATTCAAGTTGAATACAATTAGTATATCTGAAAAACATGACATATATAATTTATTTAAATGATATTCGGAATTTTTAGAATCCGAAAAATAAGATTGAGCGATTTAACTTAAAAATTGAACAATGATTAGAAAATCTATGAAAAATTAAAAAAAAGAGAGAAAATATGAACCTGAATCCAAGTTCATAATTTTTTGGCCTGACCATTGGTTATGATTCCAGTGTATCTGGCAACACCCTTGGCCAATGCCGGAATCTTCAATATTGAAGTTGCAGATCCCTGACAGTAAGCATTCAAAACAGAAATAACAACCTTGTGATAACCGGTTGAGAACTGATTGGACTCGATTGCGGCAACACCATTTGACTTGTAAATCTTGCCGTCATATCCTGTAACAAGAACATACCTTTTAACTGCAGAACCCGTATAAATGCTGAGTGACAGTTTTATACCATTGAGCATCTTTTTGGTTGCCTTGTCAGCCACCTTGATGTGAACTGCACCGAATTTACTGCCGTATATCCTTTTGGCCGTAATCAGCAAAGGCTTTTTGTTGATTTTGACATAGGATGTCTTTGCGCTGGCCTTATAGTTTGAACCTGCACTGGACACCACAATCTTGTGGGTTCCTATGGACAATTTGGATGCAGACAATTTGGCATATCCGTTTGATTTTGTGGTAATGTATGCAACATTATACTTGCTGCCTGTGTAGATTACAACCTTAATTTTGACTCCCTCAACGGCACTTCCTGAGCTGTCAACGGCACGAACTTTGAATGTCTTTCCTGATGCATAGGTGGTTGTCAGCTTGGTTGGTATCAGATTTATTGTTTTTGCAGTGTTTCCACCACCTTTAATGGTAACGTGAACTTTTTTTGAAGCTTCATATGGAGAATCGGTTGAAAATACAGCCGTATATTTCCCCTTGGCCAGATTTTTAATTGTTAATGTTGCCTTACCACCAGCATCTGTTTTTGCACTGAATGTCTTACCCGCAATGGCCAATTTAACAATTGTTCCAGAAATCGGATTTCCATCCCCGTCAACGAGCTGGGCAGTCATGAGGGCATTTGTTCCATAATTGAATGTCTTGTCATTTGCAATTATGCTGGCCTGATTTTCACCGTCTGAAACCTTGTCTTCATTTTCAACAGCGCCAGTAGTGGTGGAATCCTCCTCATTTGCCAAGATAGCTTCATCCCCTGACGCGTAAATTTCATTATCTTGTGAAATAACCATGTTTTCATCATCACTTAAGGTCACTTCATCTGTTTCGTTGACGTCAGCTGCGCTTACGCCAGCTATTGCAGTGACAGACACCAGAAGCAACAATAAAATGAAAAAATATTTCTTGTTGAACATAATAAAAAAACTCCTTGATTGGTTAATATTATGTTGCCAAGCAATGATAAGTCAATGAAAGAAAATACTTTCGTTGAGAAAAAAAAGAAAAAGAAAAGATGTTTTAAACATCTATTGGACATATGTCCTTCCGTTGATGACAGTGTATATCTTACCGCCGGAATGCCATATCGCCCATTTTTTGTAATATATTTTTGCATTTTTGGTAACTACCAGCTTGGTTAGCTTATTTCCGTAATAGTTTTTGGTTGCAGGCATTATCTTAACCAGGTGAGATCCGACTGTCAGCATGTTTGTTGCATAGATTATAACTCCACTTAATCTTGAAGATTTGTCATAACCGGATGTCAGATATCTGGTTATCCATTTGCCGCTGTTGTAAATCATTACTTTAAGTTTTATGCCGTTTGTGTATTTTTTCAATAGATTGTCCTTTACAAGAGAATTGAAACCTATAACTCCATTGGCAGAGAATAGTTGAGCGAGATAGGATATCGGCCTTGGTTTGACGGTGATGTATGACACCACATTGCTTGCAGAATAATAAGAGCTGGAAATGGAGACTATGACCTTATGGTTTCCTGCAGCCAGGTTTGTAGGCACGTTATATGTTGCAATGCCTTTGGAATTTGTTTTGGCAGTGATTGTCTTATATGAACTTCCTGAAAAGATTTTGATTTTGACGGTAACACCGCTTGCAGGACTGTTATAGCCGTCAAGAACCTTAACTGTTCCTTTTTTAGCGTTCTTGTAGTAAGTTGTTATTTTTGAAGTCTTGATTGTGGCGTAACTGTCTTCATCATCCCAGTCGTCATCCCAATAATCATCAAAATCGTCATCGAAATCGTCATCATCTGTGAGAAGACCTGAATTCTGATTGTTTGAAACCGCAACCACATTCGGCACTTCGCTTTGAGTGGACAATTCGTTTGCATCATCATCGCTTAGAGCAATGATTTCTCCTGTTGTATCCTCACTGTCTGCAATAATGTCTGTCTGGTTTGCATCACTGGCGCTGACGCCTGCAATGGTTCCGACAGCCACTATCAAAAGCAGGAGGACAAAAAAATATTTTTTCTTAAACATGATAAAAACTCCGTTGGGTTATATTATGTATCTAAGAACTAATTAAGTCATATAAAGGAAATGCTTTAATTTAAAAAAAAGATAAAAAATAGATGTTTTAAACATCTATTGGACATATGTTCTTCCGTTGATGTATGTGTATGTCTTGCCTTCGGAAATGTATATTGCCCAGTTTTTGTAATACAGTTTTGCGTTTTTGCTAACCACAAGCTTGGTGATTTTGCTTCCTGTGTAGTCTTTGGTTGCAGGCATTATCTTGACCAGATGGGATCCCACTGTCAGCATGTTTGTCAGATAAGCATTTATTCCGTTGAATTTTGTGCCTCTCATCTTTCCGGTTGTCAGATATTTGGTTATCCATTTGCCGTTGTTGCTGATTAGGATTTTCATCTTGATTCCGTTGGTTGTCTTTTTGGTCAGCTTATCGGTCACCATACTGATGAAACCTTTTACGGAATACTGTGTGCAGTATTCGCTGTAAATGGATAACGGTCTTGGTTTGACTGTAATGTATGTGGTTACGGATTTTGCAGAATATTTTGAACCGAGGATGCTTATTACAACCTTATGCTTTCCGCTTGACAGGGATGTTGGAATCTTATAGGTTGCGATTCCTTTGGAATTGGTTTTACCTGAAACTATTTTGTAGGAACTGCCTGTGTAGATTTTAACTTTGACTGTGACGCCGCTGACCGCCTTGCCATCTGATAGGACTTTAACCTGAGATGTCTTTGCATCCTTGAAGTATTTGGTTACTTTTGATGCGGATATTTTGGCTGCTTTCGGCTGATTGTCATTGGAAGAAATGACTTCTGGAGCATCTCCTGTGCCGTTGTCTTCATCGTCAGCTAAAATTTCAGTATTGTCGTTGTTTGGACTGGTCATTTCATCTGATTCGACTACACCAGCCACTTCATCTGTTACATCTGCACTGTCTGCAATAGCATCCATCTGGTTAGCATCACCGGCACTAACTCCGGTAACGGCCCCGACAGCTATTACCAGCAGGAGCAGAACGAATAAATATTTTTTGTTTAACATGAAAAAAACTCCTTTTCGTGTTTATTATTATATGCTTAAACACTATATTAAATTATTTGAAGTGATAGCATTCATTTGAAAAAAAAATAAGTATAGAGATGATTGGTCTCTATTTTAAAACTTTAACTGACTTTTTGACTGTGTCCTTGAGGTAGGTTGCAGAGTATGTGACTTTCTTTCCGGCAGTAAGCTTGCCAAGCATAGCTTTTGTGACAGTTGCCTTTGCAATGCCCTTGGAGCTGACTTTGGCTTTGATTATTTTGCCGGCAAAGCGGAAGGTTACTGTCTTTCCCTTAAGAGCCTTGTTCAGTTTTGCTGTTAGAACCACCTTTTTGGCTGATTTTTTAACCTTGACTTTGCTTAAGGAGATTGTGTGTTTTACTGTCAGCTTTTTGGAAACTTTTGTGTTTTTGCATTTGACAGTTATTGTGTATTTGCCCACAGCATATTTTGCAGGAATATTCACTTTTGCCCATCCCTGAGAGTCTGTTTTGACAGTCTTTAGTGTTTTGCCGTTGATTTTGAATGTTACTTTGGCGTTTTTTGCAACTTTTGCATCGTTGCCGTAGACCCTTACCTTATAAACACCATCGGCATAACCCACACTTGTGCTTTTGGCAATAATTTTCACCGGAGCCTTCTCGACATATACTCCCGCATAGTAGGATGAATTGTATCCGTCCTCGCCATAGTAGCAAATGTCAAAGTCCCAATCCCCAACCGGGAGATTTGACAGGTCAAGTGTTGCCAGACCGTCCCTGATTTGTGAAGTGTAGTTTTTGCCGTTGATTGTGGTTTTTATAATTCCCCTGCAGTCTTTCGGAACTCTGAATTCAAGAATGTTTTTCAGGCCTACTTCGATTACGCTTTCATATTTGAGGCGTGGATATGCAATGAAGGCTGTTGAAATGTTTTCAACGTCGTAGTCATCTCCTGTGTAGGTGACGTTAACGTCATAGATTCCCGGATTCAGGTCGGATATCTGAAGTGACGCCTTGCCTTTGTCAAGCCTTGCGGTCTTGTACAGGACGCCGCCGATGTATATTGAAAGATTTCCCTTTGCATCGCCTGGAAGATTCAGTGTGACTTTAGTGGGATAACCGAAGTAGATTTCATGGTCATGGAGATTGATTGCGTATTTTACTGAGAAATTGCCTGTCACTGTTGTCCTGTAATACTTGTCGTCGCCCAGATATGTTACCACTACAGTGTAGTTTCCCACATCAAGGGAAGATACGTCTATTTCAAGGTCCTGAGTGTACTTTTTGAAAGGGACTTTCATGCCGTTTACTGTAACGTTGAATAGTTTTTCCTTCAGGTCTTCAGGAATGTAGACATAAACTGTGTTTTCCTCACCGTATCTGAAATCATACCGTGAATAGAGGTCAATGTCATATGTTGCATTCACATTTGCGGTTTTTGTTCTGTTGAAAGTGCCGCATTCAACAACGACTCTTATTTCGTGAGCTCCGCAGGTTATGTCATCAAACAGTGAGAATATAAGCTCACCATACATGTCCAATGATCTTTTAGTAACCAGTTTGGAGTCTATGTAGATGGCCACAGTACCTTTGCTTTTGTTTGAAACGCTTACGCTGATGCAGTCATCATGGTCAAGATAGACATTGCCAGGAATGCTAATTGCGATATCAGTCACGTTGAAGTCGAGGGTTATTGTTTTTGCATTGTAATAGTCATCACCGGAATAGTCGGCCACAAGCTGATGGGAGCCCAAATCAAGGGATGTTATTTGAGTCTCGTTTAAGAATACGAACGGCGCTGTGACATTTGTCCGGTTAATCAGTATTTTACCGTCCAGATAGACTTCAACTGTACCTGCAGCTGATCTTGGAAAGAGTATTGCCGGCATAAATGAATAGTGCTGTCCGAACTGAACTATTTCAGACGGAATCATGAATTCAGGAGAGTGGTCCTTAGGATATTTCATGACCATAAGGTCGTGTGTAACGTTTATCTTAAATCCGTTGTAGAATGCTGTTACATCATATCTGGTGAAATCATATGCAGGCCAGATGTTTGGAACTATGATTGGAAACTCCTTTGGAGGCAATTGGATTGGAATTACCACTCTGCTTCCAGTGATGTTTTCATCATAAATTGTATGATTGTTTATTCTGACATTGAGCTTTCCCTGAGCTGATTCAGGAAGGCTGACTGTGATATCTGTCAGATTCTTTTCATATACCTTTTCATCAAAAGTCACGTTTATTTCACTTGCAATCTGCTCATCCAGGGAAATCTCAGGAGTTGAGTTTTCAATTATTTCAATTTGAGAATCCATCTCCAGATTATCCTGAGTGGTGTTTTCAGCTGCACTGACACATGACATGGCAAAAATAAGCAAAACAAACATGATCATAATTTTTCTAAATCTCATCAACTCACCACTTTATATAATAATATGAGCCATATTGTATATATAATTGCAATATTATTTATGGCATTATCAACAGAAGTAATATCATTAATGTTTGCCAGGTGAGTTCCATCAATAAAAAAGCAGCGATAATCTCATTAATGGTTCTGTTGATGATATTGATTCCGGCAGTCTGCGCCGACAACGTTACGATAAGCAATTCGCAATCCATCAGGGATTACGTTAACGAGTGCTCAAGCAATGACGTCATTACTCTTGAAAGTGGAACATATAAGGAAGCAGGAATAGAAATCAGCAAGAATCTGACAATCCAAGGAAGTGGAGATGCAAGCAGCGTTGTACTGAACGGCGAGTATGGCGATTCAATCGTTAAAATAAACTCTCCATGCACAGTAACGTTTAAGGATTTGACATTCACATCCGGTTTCAGCAAAGGCAATGGTGGAGCAATAAACGCCCAGGGCGGATGCACACTGATACTTCAAAACTGCATTTTCACAAGCAACATGTGCGGTGCAAACGGTGGAGCCGTAAGCATTTGCGGTGATTTTGAAAACGCCAGCCCGGCATCGCTTAAGATGTACGGCTGCAAATTCGTTTCAAACATTGCCGGTGAAAACGGCGGAGCTGTGAACACATACATGACAAATACCGAATCCTTCGACTGTGAGTTCACCAAAAACATTGCCGGTGCAAGCGGAGGGGCAATAGCAAGCAGGGATTATTCAAAAACAGATCTGATATGCTGTGACATTGAAGACAACGCTGCAGATAACGGTGGAGCTGTTTTCAACAGACTCAGCGACGTTTATCTTGTCGACAGCGAAATAGTCAACAACACCGCCAAAAACAGAGGAGGGGCATTCCACTCAACCGGAATTTTAAGTGTTGTAAGCTCAAAGATAATGGACAACAAGGCCAAAAGAGCTGGAATCGTATATGTCTCAAACGAATCTGATTCTGTTGTGCCTGTGACCATCTTCAGACTCAACGAGATACATGCGAACACCGCAAAAGACGGGACAATTGCCTACTTTGAAAAGATGGCTCCAAACGACAGTGACTTCAACAGCAACTACTGGGGAGACGTGAATCCGAACTCAACAAACTGGAACGAATCATTCGTTAGAAACGACGTCTTTGAAAACCCTGAAATCTGGTATCCTCTTGAAGTCAGTACAATAAAATCATTTCCAGTAACCAAAGAGTATACCACATACACATTCTCGGCGATGTTTACGACAAATGCAGGAAAGCCGTTGAAGAATACGAAAGTCATCTTTAAAGTGAACAAAACAGAATATTCAGCCAGAACCGACAGTAATGGCTTTGCAAACGTTTCTGTTATGTTAAGCTCCGGAAACTATACCATCACAATAATAAACACCCAGACAGGAGAGGAACTTTCATTTGATTTGGAAGTGCCCGAACCGACCCACTCCCAACATACAAACACAACAGTGTTCATGCGTGACGGAAAGGCCGTGGGAGCATTCACATATTCCGTGAATACTCATGGAGTAAAGACAACCCTTGATACAGGAAAAGGAATCATCACAAAAGCGATAACATTCAACAAGGGCGGAATAACTATCTCCACAAAGACAAACGATACCGTCGTCAAAGACCGCATCACAACCAAACAGATTACACACTTCTTCATTATACTCCTGCTGCTGGCGATTGTAATTTACGGCTCCTACAGATACAGAAAAAGCAGGAAATAGCCACAACTGTTTTTAAATTCATGTTTTAAGTGTTGAACACCCCGGAAATGTCACTTGTTTTTGAAAGCAAAACATTTACAATATTTAAATCAGATGATTTGCAAAGATATAATTATATAGGAGTTTTTATCATGACAAAGAAATTATATCTGATCTCTTGTCTTATCATCCTTCTTATTTCAATCACTGCCGTCAGTGCCGAGGATTTAAACTCAACCGACACTGCACTGGCCGATGAAACAGCACTAGATGATTCACTTGAGATAACTGCAGATGATGACACACTAACAGCAACAAGAACCGTGTCCGGAAGCACATTCGCAGACATTCAAAAAAGCGTCGACAATGCCCAAGCGGGAGACACAATTAAGCTGTCCGGAACATATACCGGATCAGGTTCTATGATTAAAATCAACAAGACATTGACAATCGAAGGAAATGGAGCGACACTGGATGCGAAGGATTCATCCAAAATCTTTGAAATCACAGGAACACACGTTACCGTCAACAACATTGTTTTTAAAAACGGGCATGACACATCATCAGGAGCCATTGACTGGTGGTCCGGTTCCAAATCAGGCTCTTCAGACTTATATGGAGTTTTAAGCAATTGCAGATTCATCGACTGCAATGCCGATTTCTGGGCAGGTGCAGTTTATCTTTCATGCAACAAAGTAACAGTGACAGACTGCTACTTTGAGAATAATGAAGCCAATTACGGAGGAGCTTTAAAAATAAACGGAGAAGGCTGCGTAGTTAAAAACTGCAAATTCACAAGAAACATCGCAAGAAATGACGGGGGCGCAATCCATGCCGATGTGGAAAGCGATACCATAATTACAAACTGCACATTCAGCTCAAATTATGCAAAAGTTAAAGGCGGTGCCGTTTATACAAAAAATAAGGATTTGACAATTTCAAAATCATCATTTACCTCAAATACTGCATCAAATGGAAATAATTACTACGGTGAAGCAAGTTCAAACATTGCAATCAGCACATGCACCTGGAGCGAAGGCAACATCAACGACTATTCAACACTCGGGCTTGCAGGAGAATACACTCCAATCACATTAATTGAAACTGCTATCGAAGTGCCTGCCCAATCAGGATTTGTAAACAGCAACCAGGTGATTACAGCAACCGTCAGGGATGCATCAAACAATTTGGTTGACTCAGGAACAGTTGAATTTACTATTGGCGGTAAAATATACACTGCAGATGTCAAAAATGGAAAAGCATCAGTTACCGTCAAGCTAACAACTTTCGGCTCAATTGCTGCAAGCGCAAAATATCTCGGAAACGGAAAATACGATTCCACATCACCTGTCAACTTCAAGCTGACCAGTGATGTAAACCATGTCAAATTCAGCGCATCAAGCTTAAGCACCTACTATAATTCAGGTGAAAAATTCAACGTTAAAGTCATCTCACAGGACGGAACAAAAGCTGTGGCAAATGTTAAGGTGACCGCTAAAGTTTATACAGGCACAAGCACCAAAACATACACTGCAACATCAAACAGCAACGGCATTGCAGCATTCAACATTCCGAATTTGGCGATTGGAAATCATAAGGTTGTAATCAGCAGTGCAGATGCAAAATCAGCAGTCGCAAGCCAGATTACAAGTTCAATCAAAATTTCCAAACTGTCAGCCACATTAACACCGACCAAGCTGTCCACCACATACGGATCAGGAAAATACTTCCAGATTAAAGTGATTAATTCAAAAACCAAAAAGGTAGCTTGCGGCGTTAAACTGAATTTGAGAATTTACACCGGCCCATCATATAAGACCGTCACAGTCACAAGCGCATCCAACGGATATGCAAAATATGCCGGATCACTATTAAGCGTCGGCACTCACAAAATCGTTGTAAGTGCTAAAGAAAGCAAATATGTCGCAGCCACTGCCAAAACAAGTTCTGTTAAAGTTTCAAAGGCAACTCTTGTAATAAGCGCCCCTAAAGTAACCAACGAATATCAAAAGTCACAGACATTCAAGGTCACCGTCAAAAACAAGCAGACAAAAGCCGGCATGAAAGGGGTTACTGTTGCCGTTAAGGTATATACCGATTCAAGCTACAAAACATTCAACGTAAAAACCGACAGCAACGGTGTTGCAACCATCAACACCAAATCATTGAGCAAAACTGCACACAATGTCGTTGTAAGCGTTGCAAAAACCGGCAAATACAATGCCGCATCAGCTAAAAGTAAGATAACAATTACCAAAGTGAAATTGGCAACAACAATAACCATTGAAGACTGTTATAAAACCAGTAATGGTTACTTCATTAAAGCATGTTTAAAAGACAGCACCGGCAAAGCATTGGCAGGTAAGGAGATTCTTATCAAAACCATAATGTATTTAGGTGGCACCGCCTCAGATGGAGGAACAATTTCTGCAACAACTGATTCAAACGGTTATATTGCCGGAGGTGCCAACATGATGTTCGGAGGAATTACAGAATATGACATAACTGCAATATTTGCAGGTGATGATTCATACTGCGCCACAACCACAAGCAGATACTTGAGTTAAATGAGAAAATTTACTTTTTCTCATCCTTTTTATTTTTTTATTCGACTTTCACATCATCAATTAACTCTCTGATATTTTCATCCTCAAAACTTAAATCAGCAGAATCCTCTTTACCTTTTACACATTTAAGAAAATCACCAGTAACATAATCAAAATATATCAACCATTCATAATTTAAACCTCGAGTTTTTTCAATGAAATCACAAATGGTACCATAAGCTTCATCACTGAAATCTTCCGGCAAATCCTGTTTTTTGATTAATGGAGATTTCTGATTTTTTAATTTATTGTATTGCTTAAAATCAGAATCCCCAACAATAATCGAAATCATTGAAATAAACAAACATATTATTAAATCTTTAATTTTCATGATTTAAAATAGGTTTAACTAGTTATTATAACTTAATTTTTGAAATAAATCGTAAATCATTTAATAAATGGTTTTTTAAAAACAATTTTACACAATCAAAGCAATTTTATGAAAAATTCATTGAATACACTCTTTAAAAAAAATTGTATATATTTGTTGCTAAAACAGACTAATCATTTACGAAATAGGAATAAAGCTCATCCTTGACTTCAGTCTGAATTTTGAACTTGAAATTGACAATCGGCTGTTCTTTACCGCTGATGTTACGGTAGACCTGCTTATATGACATCGGAGTCAATTTACCAATGTAATAGAAATCTATTCCTTCATCATTGCTTTTTTGAATGAACAGTTGAGTATTAACACCATTGTAGTTAATAAGAGGCTCAAGTTCCGGTGAGGATGTTTTACGATTGTTTCTGCTCATCCAGTTGAAGGTGTCTTTGGAGATGAAATGATCCTCGTAGTTGATTGTTTCGGAGATGTCCTCTTTTTTATTGTAAGTTACGAAAATCGGACAGGTATCATATTTTATCTTGTATCCCCCTATGTTTTGCCCGTTCATGAACCTTTCCCAGTTGAGGAGCCTTAAAACATCTTCCCTTGAGTATTTTTCATATAACCTGAATGGCTTTTCGTCTGCGTAAACGTTGGCGTACTTGTAAAATCCATACCTTATGGCATCCTTAGCGTGATTTAGAAATACTGGATTTGCCAATGCCCCTTTAAATATCTGTGATATTTCAAATTTGTAGTCCTCATTGTTTTTCAAGTCCATATAAACGTTTTTGTCGAAATCAAAATAAAGCTTTTCAATGTCCAAATCCGTGTCAGTGATGAACTGTATGGTGTTTGCCTGATAATCGTCACTTGTCTCTTTCCTGTAGAAGTTCATGCTCAGGACGTTGATTGCACTTTTGACTGATTCAAACTGATTTTCAAGTCCGTAGTTATCATGTAAGTACTTTTCAACCTGACTGACCGTGAAATATCTGTTATATATAAGACAGCTTATGATTACAAGTTCATGTGGCCTGATTCCCTTGATAAGCTTTTTTGAGATGAATCTCAATGCCGCAAGCTCGCTTTCGGAAAGTTCGCTTGAGTAGTCCTTTTCGACATATTTTAAAAATGTGTGGTATGTGTCGAATTTGTTGTGATTGAGGATTATTTCAGGATTGAATTCACCGTTGATGGCGAAGTCATTAAGTGAAGGGATTCTTCCCAGCTTGTATTTTAATTGATTGTACTTTTCCTTAAACAATGCCACCTTTGAAAATGAAGTGTTGTTGATTGACTCATATATACGCTTTTTGGAAATCTCATCAAAGTTGATTGACGAAGCGCCGGGAATGATTTTGTTTCCCTCAATCAGATACTTTCTAATCCTGTCCTTGTCATAGGATCTGTCGCCTGAAAGTGCAATCGGAATCATGAAGTTGTTTTTGTAGTTTCCGATGAAATCAAGGATTACGACGAACTCCTTGTTTCGGTATTTCCTAAGTCCCCTTCCAAGCTGCTGTATGAAAATGATTGGAGACTCCGTCGGCCTTACCAGAAGGACCTGGTTGATTTCGGGAATGTCAACACCTTCATTGAAGATGTCAACCGTGAAAATGTACTCGAGCTTGTTTGGGTTGTCGTCGTTTGTCAGGCGATCGATTGCCTCAAGCCTTTTTTCCTGTGAATCATCACCTGTCAGGACAACTGAAGGATGTCCTCTTCTAGTAAATTCCTTTGCCAGCAATTGTGCTTCTTTTTTTCTTGAGCAGAATACAAGTGCCTTTATCCGGTCACCGGAATATCCGTAGAACTCTGACTTTTCCAACAAATAGTCCACTCTCTTATCGGATGCCAGCAGATTGAAGTCGCTGAAGTCCTCATCGATTGTGTTGTCGTCAAATTCCACGTCAGTTATTCCGAAGTAATGGAACGGACACAGCAGGTCCTCTTCCAGAGCTTCCTGAAGCCTGATTTCATGGGCGATGTTGTTGTCGAAGAGGTCATATATGTTGAATCCGTCTGTTCTCTCCGGTGAAGCAGTCATTCCCAGGTAGAATTTCGGCTCGAAATAGTCGAAAATCTTTTGATAGCTCAATGCACCTGCCTTGTGAACCTCATCTATGATGATATAGTCAAAATAATTTCTGTCATATCGGGTGTAGACGTCATCCTTGCTCATTGTCTGTATTGTGGAGAAAAGGTAAGGCTTTTCGTATTCCTTTGAGTTTCCGGACAATAATCCGAATTTGTCATGGTCTTTAAAAACATTTTTATAGGCGTTGATGGACTGCTTTGCAATCTGTTCCCTGTGAACCAGAAACAGGAATCTTTCAGGTTTGAAATCATTGACTGCAAAAGCGGAAGCGTAAGTCTTACCTGTTCCGGTTGCCGAAACAAGAATTGCTCTGGATTCTCCCTGTTTTATTAGAGATCTCAGATTGGAGATGAAATCCTCCTGCATGATGTTTGGAGTCAGTTCCTTAATGTTTTTTTCTTTAAGCTCTTCGGTGATGTCTTTTAGGTTCTTGAAGTTTTTGTGGTCGTTGTAAATCTTTTCATAGGCCGGAAGGACACTTTCAAGAGAATCCGCCTGTTGCCATAATTGTGTGAACTCATTTTTGAGGTTTGTAAGCATTTCACCCTCATTTAAACTGGTAAACTCAACGTTCCACTCCTTGTTGACCGTAAGGGCATTCATTGTCAAGTTGGAACTTCCGACAATGCCCCTGTAAACGTCACCCTTTTTGAAAAGATATCCCTTTGTGTGGAATCCTTCATTTTCCTGCGGATAAAGCTTTACTTCAATGTTGGAAAAGCTGTTGAGTTTTTTCAATGCCTTAGGTTCTGTAAAATAGAGATAATCTGTTGTAAGTATCTTTCCTTGGATGTTGTTGGCTTCAAGATACCGGAACTCCTCAAGAAGAGGAGTGATTCCGCCCAAGGTGATAAATGCCGATGAGAGAATGAACTCATCGCAGCTTCTAAGCTCATCTCTCAGAGAGTTGATGACTTTGGTGTTTTTGTTGTTGTACAATAATCTTGGTTTAAAATCAGAGCTGGAGCTAAGATTTTCATCTATGAAGGCTGTTCTTGCCCCGTTCAAGATTTCTTCAGGATTCATTTATTAAGCTCTTCCTTTTCCTTTTCCAAATGATCTATCAGCCCATTTACCTTGTCCAACTGCATTTTAAAGGTTTCAGCTCTTGGATTGTCTCCAAGCTTTTGGAGTTTCACTTCAAGGTTTGATTTGAGATTCTGGGCATCCTCAAGTCTTTTTTCAATGTTTTTGATGTCATCTGTATCCATTCCAAATCACTCCATCGTATTCTTTAAGTAATCCACTGCCCGAATGTCTGCGGGAATCCAGTTCACGCTGTCAAGTTCATCCCTTGAAAGCCACATCGCATCATTGTGCTCCAGAAGTTTCGGGGTTCCCTCAACAATTTCAGCCTCAAAGCAGCTCATCTTCAGATAAAAGGTAGGATACTGGTATTCAAGGTCAAGTGCGAATTTTGTAGGTTTGATTGTACAGTCAAGCTCTTCTCTGATTTCCCTTACAAGAGCTTCCTCTTTTGTTTCGTTTTCCTCAATCTTTCCGCCAGGAAACTCCCACATATCAATGAATTCTCCGTAACCTCTCTTGGTTGCAAGGATTTTGTTGTCCTTTTTGATGATTGCCGCCACAACATTTAACGTTTTCATGATTATCTAGTTAAATATTTGGCAGCTGACGTTATATAGTTTATATTTGTGAAAGTTTTTCCAACATTTATATCCAACAGATTATCATCCGAAATATTTAAATAAGTTAGTTTTTTTGAATATAAAATTGGAATTAATTTGTAAAATTGATTTGAAAATGAAATATTACTTTAATAACAAAATCCCCAATATGAAAGACTTTAAATGCCCTGAGGCTTATACCACACTATAGACATCATTGATGTTCAGTCATGTCAAAGATGACTATATTTGGGAAAAAGAATGGGTTAATCCCCTTCTACCTTAAAAAACTTATTTTACTATTAAAATCCTTAAGTCACAAAACTCCCTTTTGATTCAACATGCCCAATTAAATGTTTTTCTTTACATGACTAATATAAACAAACCAACAGAAATATAATACACAAAACCAAAAGGAGTTGAAAAAAATGAATGTCAAAAGAATATTGTTGATATCACTAATCGCAGTGATTGCGCTTTCATGCATAAGTGCTGCGAGTGCAGGATTTTTGGACGGACTTTTCGGAAGTTCCGGAAACATAACAAACATTTCAACCTTCCAGTTCAACATTCCGGAAGGATACACCCTGGATGAGGATGAAGGCAACCTTGAAGAGGATGTCGGATGGTACATCAAAGATGCGACATCAGGAACCATAAAAGCAGGGTCAGTTCAGAAACTTGGATTTGCAAACAGCATGAAAGTGGAAATCAAAGACAATGACTACACAGATATTCCAAACGGTGCTAAAGTGCTCAACGAATCCTACAAACACTACAGCAATTCCAACGGCGATGACATCTACATCTACATCAGGCACCCATTCAACGGCACCGAACAAACCGCCGAGATTATGGACCTGAACATAAACAAAAACATAAAAGGAATAGACGGTGAATTCAAGGATTATGATGACTCCCCTAACGAATGCTTCTTTGAATACATCAAAGACGGATCATACGTAAAAATCTATGCCAAAAACGAAGACATGGTTTCAAACATGATTGTGAATTAACTGTTTTTTTATGCGCTTCCAAACCCATGGAAGCGCAAATGTTATTTTAAAGGAAAAATATCCTTACATAATGACTTAATCAATGAAAAAATTCCCGGTGAGCAACAATGGACAAAACAGAAATAGGATGCTGCGCAGGTTTGTTTATAATTTTCCTCATCATAGGAGGAATTTTTGTTTCAAACAACTTAAACAGCACCGGAGACGAATACGTCAAGCTATTCCTTGACATTGACGATGCAGGCGTTAAAACCTACGGAGATGAAAAATTTGGAAATCTGTATATCGATTTGGTAAGCGAAACACTTGCAAATTCAGGTTATTCATGTGATAAGGATTTAAGTGATGCAAAGATTCTTGTAAACGTGAGCGATGCCAAAACCGGTGAAAAGAAACAGTATACACTGAACTATACCGGATACACATCATCCGCCAAGATTACACTGCCTTACGGAGAATATAACGTTTCAGCATATTTTGCGGGAAACTCAAAATACAAGCCTGCAGAACTTGAAGGAAATGTTGAAATCAATGATGAAAGCGTCCTGAATTCCACATACAGCGGAGACTACAAAACATACTATTACTAGTGAGATGAGAACATGGGATTCTTTAGAAAGACACAGCAGGAGAAGGAAGAAAAAAGAAAGAAGAATTTTGAAAAGCAGATGGAAAAACTTGAAGACCTTCTGGAAAAGAGCCGTGAAGAAATTCCCAATGCCACCAGGATAATCTTTAACAGTACAGTTTCCATGGTGATTAAAAAGGCAATGACAAAGGAGGAATACCAGAAAGCCGCAAACCCCCTTAAGGAATGGGTGGAATTCGTGATTAAAATCTATGGAATGGACAGATCACAGATGAGCTTTGGTGAAACCCTCAAGTTGGGCGCAAGTGATGCCAACATAAAACTGAACGATTGGAATACACTTGAAAGAAACGTGCTGGACGCAGTATATGGAATCACCATTGCCTGCGAGTGGGAAATCGTTGTTGAACTTGTCGATGCGTTTTTTACCATCCGCCCGAAAATCATGAACATGAGAATAAACAGAAGTTATGCCGGAGAAAAGCTTGTCTACAACAAGGAAAAGATATTCGTGTCATTGGCTCTCTACAGCGGCTTTGCAAAGTACAAATTGGGGGACTTTAACGGCGCTATGGAGGTTTTTAATGCTTTTAAGACTTTCAAGATTCCGTTTGAGATTGATGATGGCGATTATGCCCGTGAGGTTTTTGGTGAGTTTGGTGGAGAGATTAATTGCGAGACTTTGATTGGGAAAATTGAAAGTGAGAATTATTAGATATTAGTATGGGCAATAATTGATTAATAGTCATTAAAGACATGTAATGTATGATGAATTAGTTAGTTTTCTTTTCAATAAGTGACGCACAATTTAAAGTTGAAAAAAGAGAAATTTAATATCAATAATTCATTACTAAAATTTCATTAATTTTACCCCTATTTTTTCCATTAGAATTAATAGAACGTTTTGCTTTGACTCTTTCGATTGTAAACTCAGCATATAAATCATCAAAAAAATTATCATTTTCATCTTCATTTTTAGGGTCAGAATTGCTTAGAATAGCTTTCGCACCTTTATCCGAAATTCTTTTATAAAACTTTGAAAGTTCAATTTGATGTTCATCTGTAAATTCAAATCCTGCATAAGTAGTAAAATTCGATTTACTAGATAATGGCCTGTAAGGTGGATCTAAATAAACTAAAGAATCATTATCAATTAATTCTTCGGAAACATCATAATTCGCATTAATTATATGAGTATTTTTTAGTGTTTTAGAAACGGCTAAAATATTATCTTTATCACAAATCAAAGGTTTTTTATATCTACCATGAGGCACATTAAACTCACCATGCTTATTTAATCTAAATAAACCATTGAAACATGTTTTATTCATAAAAATGATTTGTGACGCTCTAATTACATGTTCATAAGAATAATTATCAAAATCAAATTCAGACAAATGTTTATTAAAATTATTATTTCGAATATCCAAATAATATTCTTTCCTAGAATCTTGTTCTAACGGCAAATATTCATCTTCTAATTCAGATAATAATTTAATTAATTTTTTTGGATCTTTTTGAATAACATTATATGTTAAAATAAGTTCTTTATTGATATCATAGATATATGATTCTCCAACATCATAATTATTCATTAAATGAAAAAATAGTGCTCCCCCACCAACAAAAACTTCAAAATATTTATCTATTTTACGATTCTTCTTAATATCTTCAGGAAGTTTATTTTCTATTGTAGACAACAGTTGTTTTTTACCTCCCGCCCATTTTAAGAAAGGTTTAGAACCTAAATTATTATCATACTTTAACATAATCTATCCTATATACCAATTATTTAATAAACATGTTCAAAGAGCAATTGAAAAGTAATCACAATAAACCCTCAATTAGTTTATCAAGCATATTATAATTAACAATGAAATCTATATTTTCTCCAACATCCATCAATGTTGAAAACATTTTATGCCACCCCTGACCATCAGTAACCCAAATAAATGTCAAATTAGCATCATCAGTGTCTTTTTGAAGTTCAACATAAGCATGAGCCACTTCAATTGGTTTACTTCCAGTACTATTATAAAAATTGCATTCAATAACAATTTTTGGAATCGAATTTTCATAAAGTACATAATCAAAACGTTTGCTCCTATTAATATTAACATCACTATCTTCTTTAGTAAATTCCCAATTAGGCAAATTATTTATTTTTTCTTGAAGTAATGCGCCTACCGCATCTTCAAAAATATGGCCGCTACGATTTTTTCGAGCATTAGTATCCAAACCTACTTCTGCCCCAACCAAATATGAATATAAATCACCAATATTGTTAAATAAGTCTAAAAGACCTGTTTCAATTGAAAATTCGAGTATTTTATCCAAATCAAAGTTTGTTTTAGAAAAATTAATAATTTGAGAAGATTTATCTTTAATACTGAAAATTGGAACTTTTTTATTTCGAATTGCTAAAATAGAAGGTAAAATCTCAACAACTTCAGGATAGCGAATTAAAATTTCCTTAAATTTATTTTCCAAATCATAAGAAGAGACCTTATTTAAGCTATTTAAAATACCTATTTCAACAAGATGATTTTTAAGATTAGTATACACTTTTTCCCAATTTACATAAAACTCATATGTATGATTAGAATCCAATAATGTGTTTAAAAAATCATCTGAATACTCAGATAAAGAAGAATATCCTAATTTAGAATAATTAACCATTTTTTCACCCAAATTAAATCTAAATATAAATATGATTTCAAAATATAAAAATGTTTTATAAACTAATTCTTATGATTTACCTTTAATAATAAAATAGAACAATGAAACTGCCATTATTTAGTTTGATTTAATTATAAAGAATAAATTGACACTAATAATAACAAAAAAGACATATATAACCAATTATAATATATTACTTGATTGAAATGACAGTACAAGCTTATTTAATAAAAGACATTAGTTCAAAAACTAAGGATAATGAAATAACAATAGAGAAAATTATCGAAAAAACACCAACATTCAACTTAAATAATCATGAAAATATATTGAAACTGTTTCAAAGCAATGAATGTGATAATACAAACAAAGATTTGAATGGAGAATTAACAATAGATAAAATTACTTGGAAAGAAATATTAACTAACTTATCAACAGAAAAATACACTCCCGAAGAACTAAATATTATTGATAAAATAACAAAAGATTTAAAAAATAAAGAAATAATATTCTATGAATGTTTTTAAAACAATGAGACGTAAACAAGAAATCTAAATATTATTTATGTATAATGTCAATAATTGGAAGAACAATTGAGTTTAATAACATGAAAATTAATACATAGATATCCAAATTGAAAATTCAGTAAATAACATTGAAGCAATATCCAAATGCCATTTTATTGCATCATCCCAATTTTCCTCATCGACAATATCAAAATACTTAAAAAGACCAATATATGAATTTCCATCACTTTTACATTCCCAATTTAACTTAATACCAACCATATTCTCAATTTGTTCTTTATTTTGTTCTAAATAGTTATATAATCCTTGTTTATGAGAAATAATGATTTTACACTCTTGAATTTTTTTGATAGAATTAACACTCATAGAAATACGTGCAAATTTATTTCCTAACGGCAAATAATAAGCATTGCCCTTAACCATTTTAGGTTTAAAATCAGGATAATCATCAATCAATACCACATTTAATTTTCTCCAATATTCATACTGTAATCTTTTAACAGTCTTTTCAGAAGCCATATCCTCACCAACATTAATAAATTATATATTAAACTATAAAAAATTATTTTTCATACAATTAATCAAATTAACTACAAGACATATGGAAACATTCGCCAGTAATAAATTATTGAAATTATTTTGATTTGGATAAATCTATTTCATATATTTGAGTTTAGAATGGAATGATGTTGTTCTCAAGGATGTTTTATTAGATAAAGGATATATACGTGGACCTTTTGGTTCAGCATTAAAAAGGAGTGAAATGAAATCTGAAGGAATTCCTGTTTATGAACAACAGAATGCAATTTATGACAATAGAATTTTCAGATATTACATTGATGATGAAAAATATCAATCTTTAAAAAGATTTACAACATTACCCGATGATTTAATTATAAGCTGCTCTGGCACTGTTGGTAAAGTTTCAATAATTAAAGATAATGATCCAAAAGGAATTATAAGTCAAGCATTATTAACATTAAGAGTTAATAAAGATATTATTCTTCCAGAATTTTTAAAATATTTTTTTAGTTCTTATGAAGGTTATAATTCATTAGTATCAAGATCAACAGGTTCTGTCCAAGTTAATATATCTAAAAGAGCAGTTATAGAGCAAATACCATTAAAATTGCCTCCTATTGAAGTTCAAGAAAAAATTGTATATTACTTGAAATTATTGGATGAAAAAATAGCTGTTAATGAAAAGATAAATAAAAATTTAGAACAAT
>NZ_JAUNXX010000116.1 GCF_030539555.1 Methanobrevibacter sp.
TGAAGATGTATTTATTGCAGGTATCATGGAACACATCGAAGAAGCAGGTGTTCACTCAGGAGACTCTGCATGTGTAATACCTCCTCAAACAATACCTGCACATATCTTAGATGAAATTCGCGAAAACTCAACTAAATTAGCACTCGAATTGGATGTTAAAGGTTTAATGAACATTCAATATGCGGTTAAACTTGATGAGGAAATGGTTTATATTATTGAAGCAAACCCAAGAGCAAGTAGAACAGTTCCGTTTGTAAGTAAAGCTATTGGGGTGCCGCTTGCAAAAGTTGCAACTTGGATTATGCATGGAGCTAAACTAAAAGACTTCGGTTTAACAAAAGAAATTAAGATTGACCATGTTGCCGTAAAAGAGTCTGTATTCCCATTCCTTAAATTGCCGGAATCAGATACTATCTTGGGTCCGGAAATGAAATCTACAGGTGAGAGTATCGGTATTGATGAAAACTTCGGAATGGCATTTTATAAATCTCAACTTTCAGCAGGAATGGAATTGCCTAAGGAAGGTAAAATATTCTTGACTGTCAAAGAACAGGACAAGAAAAAAATCAGGCCGATTGCAGAAAAAGCGGTTAATTTAGGATTTAATATCGCTGCAACTGATGGTACAGGTAAAGCCACTGGTTTGGATGATATTGAAATAATCAAAAAAGTATCACAAGGATCTCCTAACATTAGGGATGCAATTCTAAACAAGGAAATTGATTTAATCATTAACACTTCTGAAGGAAAACAATCTGCAAAAGACGGTTATATCATCAGAAGATTGGCTATTGAACTTGGTATACCTTATGTTACCACTTTAGCCGGTGCAAGAGCAGCATTAAATGCGATTGCAGCTGTACAAAATAGTGAAATTAATGTAAAATCTTTAAATGAATATACTGATGGGGAATAATTATTCTCTATCTATTAACTTTTTTTAAAGTATAATTATTGATTGTCTTTAGACAAATTCTGATTATAACTCTTTTTTTTTAATTGTTATTTGATAAATACTCTTCAATATTGATACCGCATGATGGACATTCTGTTGCATTAATCTCCAGTCTACTTTTACATCTTGGGCAGAAGTTTAATTTAACTTCATATTCTTTTGTAGGATCAATAACAATATTGACTTCAATTTTTTCACAGACATTTGTTTTTAATATGGTTTCATCCCAATTATTGTCCATTAATATCTTTTTATAATAGAATGCTTCTGTCATTGTATCATAATAATCTATTATATCTTTCCCTTTTTGGATGTAGAATTTACGTAGTTTATGGTCAAATAAGATTTCTCCTTCCCTTTCTTTTTTGTTGACCTTCATTCCTTTGATACGGCCTTTTGGTCTTTTTTCGGGAAATGGGGGTAATTCCATATGTTCATATTTGTTTTCCAGGTCACATTCAACAAGTAAATCATAATCGAAATTGCAAAAAAATAGAGCATCTCTTTCGTATAATGCGTCAGATAACTTTTTAAACTCCCCATAATCTTTATTATTATGTTTAACTCTGTAAACATTTCCAGTTTTTACAATATTCCTGTAAAAATAACGTATTTCTTGAGAGTTAATAAAATCATCCCCCTAAAAAAGATGGCATTCAAGTTGAAAAGTATTCAATGTTTATTTTTAAATTGTTGACATGGATAATATTAGTTTAATATTACTACTTTCGATTTAATATATTTTTCATAATTTTGCTTGGATACAACAAGTTCTGTTGAATTTCATTTTAATAACAAAATTTATTAATAAAAAAAATTAGATTTTCCTTTAATGTTTACTATAACTAATGCAATCATATTAAAAGGCCAAAATTTGACCATAAAAAAAGAGAATATCGTCGTTGATGATGGCATAATCATAGAAATTGGAAAAGAGTCTAAGGAAGGTAAAATAATTGATGTTGATGGTGCAGTAGTTTGCCCTTCATTTATTAATGCCCATACTCACATTGGTGATTCAATTATTAAAGATGAAGGTTATGGCTTATCATTAAGTGAAATGGTCAAACCTCCGAATGGAGTTAAACACGTTGCATTAGCAAATGCTGCTGATGAGGACATAATATCTGCAATGAAATCCAGTATGTGGGAAATGGTGGAAAGCGGAACAACTCATTTTATTGATTATAGGGAAGGCGGTGTTAAAGGCGTAAAGCTTTTGAAAAAAGCCGCTTTAGATATTCCAATTAAACCCATTATTTTGGGAAGGGATGATAGTTTTTATGGTGATGACCCGGATTTAAAAAAGGTTAAAATTGCTATTCGCAAACTTTTAAAATTTGCTGATGGTATTGCTCCAAGCGGTTTTGGAGAAGTCACAGGGGATGTCGCTAATCTGATTGTTGAAGAATGCGAAAAGCAAGGTAAAATTTCATCAATTCATGTTGCAGAATCCGAGTCAAATCAAATCGAGTCATTAAATAAAATCAAAAAAACGGAGATCATGTGTGGTGTTGAGTCAGGATTTGGTCAATTAGTTCATTTAACTAATCCAAAAAATGATGATTTAAATTTGGTTTCAAAATCAGGTCAAAATGTTGTAGTTTGCCCTAGAGCTAATGCAACATTAAATGTTGGTGTGGCTCCTTTAAACAAAATGCTAAGTTTGGATATCAAACCATTGATTGGAACTGACAATGTAATGCTTAATTCTCCAAATATGTTTAGGGAGCTAGAATTTAGCTTAAAGGTAATGTCTGTCTGTTATAAAAAGTATATTGACCCTAAAGATTTATTAAAGATGGCAACAACCAATGTCTGTGAGAGCGGTATTAATGATGTTGTTGGAAAATCAGCAATCGATGTGGGTAATCCTGCGGAGTTTATAGTGTCAAATTCTTTTTCTATTGATCCATATTTAAATATGATAAATAGGTGTGAA
>NZ_JAUNXX010000065.1 GCF_030539555.1 Methanobrevibacter sp.
AGTCATCCCCTATGATGATGGAAATAAATTAATTATCCCGCTAGAACTCATTGAATTTGGAAAATCTATGGTTTTAACAACATGTTATCTTGAAAATATTAAAAAAGAAACAATTATGAAATCTAATTTAAATAAAACATTTAATTTTAACGAGTTTGATTTAATCATTGGGAAGGATGTGTTTGGAAATTTAAATTTAGTCAAATCCCTAATAAATAATGTTGAGGTAATAATTGAGGAAGTATCATTTAATGGTGATAAATTTCAATTTAAGGGAAAATGCTCTGAAAAGATTAGTGATGTAACTCTTAAAGATAGTTTTGATTTGGTTAGGTTCACATATCCTTTGAATTATGATGATGATGAATTTTTGCTTGAAATTGATTATTGTGATTTTATTAAAGCTCCAATTAAAAAATGGGAATTTATAGGGGCAAAATTTAGTTTAACACAGGATTATAATTTTTCAAATGAATATTATTTAATTTCTATGAAAAATCATGAAAGTGGGGTAATTATCGAATTGGAATTACGTAATAGCAGTTAATATATGAAATTAAAAAATAAGTATTAAATTCCATATTGGTTAAATTTATTTAATAGAATCAATAACTGATTGATATAATATTTTTGTTCTTTTAATTTAATTCATGGAAACTATTTGAATTGACATATTTGTAATAATGGGTAATTAAATCATAAATTTTTTATCAGGAGGTAAAAATGAAGGTTGTTATATTGGCAGGTGGTTTTGGGACAAGAATTTCTGAAGAATCTCATTTAAGACCAAAACCGATGGTGGGAATTGGTGAAAAACCAATATTGTGGCATATAATGAAGATATATTCTTATTATGGGTTCAATGAGTTTATAATTTGTTTAGGTTATAAATCTTATGTGATAAAAGAATTTTTTGCAAATTATTACTTACATGCTTCTGATGTAACGTTTGATTTGGAAAATAATGAAATGCATGTGCACAATAACCAGTCTGAACCTTGGAAAGTTACACTAGTTGACACAGGTTTAAACACTATGACCGGGGGTCGTATCAAAAGAATTAGTGAGTATTTGCCAAAGGATGAACCCTTTATGTTAACTTATGGGGATGGAGTATCTGATGTTAATCTTAGGGAATTGCTTAAATTTCATAGAAAACATGGTAAATTAGCAACCATCACGGCAATTAATTTAGATGGGAGATTCGGTTTATTAAAAATCTCTGATGATGAGACAATCCATGAATTTTCTGAAAAAAACAGAAATCATGATGGGTGGATTAATGGAGGATTCATGGTATTGGAACCGAAAGTTTTAGATTATATAGAAGGAGATAAAACAATATTTGAGCGTGAACCTCTTGAAAATCTAGCAAGTGATGGTGAGCTAAAAGCATATAAACACGATGGATTTTGGAAATGTATGGATACTAAACGTGACCATGATGCATTGCAAGAATTATGGAATAATAACGCTGCACCGTGGCATATGTGGAAATAAAAAAGGATGTTACTATGGAAAACTTTTTTAAAGGAAAAAATATCCTAATTACAGGACATACTGGATTTAAAGGATCTTGGCTTTCAGAAATACTTATTAACTGGGAAGCTAATGTATCAGGATTTTCTTTAAAACCTCCAACAGAACCAAATTTATTTTCATTACTGCAATTAAACACTAAAATGAATTCTTATATTGGAGATATCAGGAATTTAAAAGATGTAAAAAAAATATTCAATGAGATTGAACCCGAAATTGTTGTACATATGGCTGCACAACCACTTGTCCGTGAAAGTTATGAAAATCCACATTATACCTATGAAACTAATGTAATGGGGACAGTGAATATTTGTGAGTGTATAAGAACAAGTAATTGTGTAAAATCCTTTTTAAATGTTACTACTGATAAAGTTTATGAAAATAAGGAAAAACAAGAGGGGTATGATGAAGATGAAAAATTAGATGGGTTTGACCCCTATTCTAATAGTAAATCATGTTCTGAAATAATTACTCATTCATATAACAATTCATTTTTTAAAGAAATGAATATTCCGACCTCAACCGCAAGGGCAGGTAATGTTATTGGAGGGGGAGATTTTGCAAAGGATAGGATTGTGCCCGATTGTGTAAAATCCGCATTATCTGATGAAAATATCATTATTAGAAACCCTTATTCAATTAGACCATATCAACATGTTTTAGAACCTTTAAATGTTTATTTAACAATTATAAAAAAACAATATGATGATATTAATTATTCAGGTTATTATAATGTTGGTCCTGATGATACGGATTGTATCTCAACAGGAGATTTGGCCACATTATTTTGTGAAAAATGGGGGGAAAATTTAAAATGGATTAATAAAAGTGAAATGAATGCACCTCACGAAGCAAACTTTTTAAAATTAAATTCATCTAAAATTAAAAAAGTATTTGACTGGAAACCGAAATGGAACATTGATACTGCAATTGAAAAAACCGTTGAATGGGCAAAAAATTATAAAGATAATAATGATATGGCTATATGCACAGATAAGCAAATTGAAGAGTTCTTCAATATTTAATTTCTATGGAGGGAATTATGTCAAAATATATCATATTAACAGGTGGAACGGGATTTGTCGGAAGCCATATCTTGGAGGAATTATTAAAATTAAATAAAAAAGTTATACTGCTTAAAAGATCTTTTTCAAATACTTGGCGAATTAGTGAATTTATTGAAAATGAAAATTTGGTTATAAGAGATATAGATAAAGAAAATTTAAATGATATTTTTAATCAGTATACTGTAAATGGAATTTTTCATTTAGCATCAATTTCAAAAAGAGAAATTGATTTAGAAATAATTTCTAATATGGTTGACTCGAATATAACATTTCCAACAAAATTACTTGAAACAGCAATAAATCATGACGTTAAATTTTTTATTAACACCGGATCAGTTTATGAATATCAATTAGATCAACCCCCAATTTCTGAAAAGACCAATATAAAGCCATTTAATTTATATGCATCCACCAAGATAGCATTTGAAGACATATTAAAATTTTATTCTGATAATTTTCAGTTTAACTGTTCGACATTAAAATTATTTACTCCTTACGGTCCTAAGGATAATGAAAATAAAATAACTCCCTATCTAATTACTAACTCAATAAAAAAAGAGAATATTTTTATTAAATCACCTAATAAGACATTGGATTTGATTTATGTAAAGGATGTTGTGGATGGTTATATTAATTTAATGAATAACATTTCAAAGTTTGAAGAATATGAAACATTTAATATGGGTACTGGAATCGGAACTAGTATTAAAGATGTTTTAAAAATTATTGAAAAGAATTTGGGGAAAAATGACAATGTTGATTTTGGTAATTTAGAGGATAATCAAGTTTGGTGTTCTAATAATAAAATTAAAGAAAAATTAAACTGGAGCCCTAAAATAAATTTAGATGAAGGAATAAAACTCACAGTAGATTATTATAAAAAGAAATATGCTACTAAATAAATTATTGATTATATATTATGATAATTAAATGATGTCATAAAATAAAATCTAATTAATAGGAGATATTATAATGGACCTTGTAGAAACCATGTCAATTTGAGTAAATATGGTGTATTTACTTGTTTTTGTTAAATAATTGTTTTTTTTCCTTTGTTTTTGATTTTTGCATGTTATTGTTCTTTTTAGTTTACATGTGATTTTGTGCTTTGCAAAAATTTTTTTTATTGAAATGCATGGATTTTATTTAAAAGCGATTCAATTACTTTAATTTTTTACTCTTAAAAAAATACTTGCTATTCATTAAAAAAACAAGTAATTACTTATATGTTGGAATGAAGAATAATTATTAATATGTGGACTAAAATAAACTATTCTCCATATTCCTAATCCAATAATATCTAATTCTTCAATTTTTATATTTAATATTTATATTGTATTGGGATATATTTATAATCATGAAAGCAGTTATTCCAGCTGCAGGTTTTGGAACTAGATTCATACCTGCAACCAAATCTCAACCAAAGGAAATGTTGCCAGTTTATGACAAGCCTACAATCCAGTATGTCATCGAAGAGGCTGTCCAGTCAGGAATTGATGACATTCTAATCATAACGGGCAGAAACAAGAGGTCAATCGAGGATCATTTCGACAAGTCCTATGAACTCGAATATACTCTGCAAAAAGCTGGAAAGGACAGGGTACTAAAACAAGTCAGAAAAATCACCGATTTAGCGGACATCTGCTATGTCAGGCAAAGAGATTTAAAAGGATTGGGTGATGCAATATCATGCGCTGAAAGACACATCCAAGACGAACCGTTCGCAGTCCTTCTAGGAGACTCAATCACAAGATCTAAAACACCATGCACAAAAGAGCTAATCGACGTCTTCAACAACTGCAAGAAACCGACAATTTCAGTAAGGGAAGTTCCAAACAACAGGGTGTGCAACTATGGAATCGTGAAGGCAAAAAAACTCCATCAAAACATCTACAAAATAAATGAGCTAGTCGAAAAGCCGAAGATGGACCAGGCTCCATCAAACCTTGCAATTGTGGGAAGATACATCCTAACGCCGGACATCTTTGAGAAAATCAGCGAAACCGAACCAGGATTCAACGGTGAAATCCAGCTGACAGATGCCCTCTCAAAACTGGACGAGCTTTATGCTGTAAAATTTGAAGGAAAAGTTTTCAACATTGAAAACCGCCTGGAATGGATCAAGTCATCAATCGACTATGCAATGCATGATTTGGAGTTCAGGGATGATTTGATTGATTACATGAAAACATTCGTCGGTTAATCTACATGTGCAGGTTAACTTACATTGTTTTTATTTTATACTTATCTTAAATCAAAAAGTTCTTAAGCTATTGTCATGGTTGACTTAAAATGTATTAATAATATTGCTCCTTTTTTGCAGTATATTGTAGTTGGAGATGCTGCTATGACAGTTATTGTTTAAATGTTGTTTTCGAATAATGTGTAAGATAATTGATGAATGTTGTCCTCTAATTTATATAATTTTAAATTGTTCTTTTTAATAAAAATAATATTTGAATAAATATATCTTAAATTAAATATAAATGATAGTTTATGAGCAATAACGATTTAAAAATTGATGAGTTAAGATCTTGTTTTGATAGAGAAAATACTAGAAAAGAAAGCTTACAAAATAAGGCATCTTACTTTTTAGGTGTTGTTTCAATAGTAATAACAATTATTTGTGCAAATATGTCTCTTTTTTCACCATTGAATAAATTCTTTTCAATTTTTGGTATTATAATAATCTCAGTTTTAATTATTTCATTCTTATTGTCAATTGGATTATGTGCATATATTTTTATTCCCAAAAAATATTCACATCCTTTTGACTTTAAAACTTATGATTTATTTTCAGCTAGTTTTAAGGAGAAATCCTCAGTATTTGAAAAAAATTTATATGATTCCTATTTAGTTTCAACATTTACAAATCATAATCTTAATAATAAACTTGTAGATTATCTTAATAAATCAATACTTTCATTTATAATTTTTTTAATTTCATTTGTTCTGATGGTGGTGATTTTATGAAATGTTCTGATTGTGGTAAAACTTTAAACAATGAACCTATAGCTTATAGTGAGAAATATGAAAAGTTTTATTGTATGGATTGTTGTCACAAACATGTTAATCATGCTTTAACGTTTCATTTTTATGAAAACAATAAACTTAGAAATTTGTTAGTTGGTGTTAGTGGGGCGGGAATAGGAGATATTCATCATAAGTTTTATACTAATGAAGAATGGATATTAAGACATCCCAAATGCCCTCATTTAGAAGATATTGATGATTTAAACATTCCAATGTTTTACTGTAAAGATAATGTTGTCCGATGCTCTGATTGTTTATATGATGAACATATAAAATTGGCAGATCCATTATTGAAAGATGAATCAAGCATGGATGAATATGGGGAGTTTATGTGGTTATTGCCATTTACATATGAACCCCATAATTTAAATTTTATTTTTGAATGTGATGATAAAGCAGTTAAAGGAGAATATATTGATGCAAATATCTTTCTTGAAAATAATAAAAATCATCCCATACATGATATTAATTTTAGCATAGAATCATTTTCTGCAAATCCATTATATGAAAATGAGCCATTTCTATGGTATCTTGAAAGAAATTATTCAAAAACAATAATTTCAGAGAAATATCATTTTGATACATTGAATTCTAAAGATAGATTAAATCTTCATGTTCAAATTAGGATGCCTAGGGATGGTGAAATTAAAGAAAATCAATTCTATGAGGATTCTAATGGGGATGGTTTAAATATTCCGGAAGATTTGATGATTTTTACCAGATTCGATTATAAAACTTTTCATGGTTATAAATATTGTAGTGATGTAAAATATGATATGATTAAGGTAAAATAAATATTTAATATTATATTTTATTAATAAAATTATTTTAAAATAAGTTGAGGTTAACTGAGTGTAATTTAAACAATTTAATAATTTGCTGTCTTTGTGATTATTTTATTTTCCAATAACGTCCATAGTCAAATCACCTAGTGAAACTAAAAAAATACAATCAAACACTCCAAAACCCAATTTTTTTCACGGAAATATTTATTAACAATCAGATTTATAAATTTATTCGGAGATTATTTATTAACGGCCCGAATTAATAATAATCTCCGCACACTTATTCTTATGGAGTAATTATTATGAGCAAAGTTAAAGATATGAGTTTGGCACCTGAGGGTGTTAGAAAAATAGAATGGGTCCAAAAGCACATGCCCGTTTTGGAATCCATCAAAAAAGAATATGAGGAAACCCAACCTTTCAAGGGAATCACTATCGGATCATGCCTTCATCTGGAACCGAAAACAATCAACTTAGGACTCACCCTAATGGCAGGTGGTGCTGAAGTCGCAATGACCGGATGCAATCCTCTCTCAACTCATGACGATGCAGTTGCTGGAGCGGCAGATTTGGGTCTCAATGTCTATGGCTGGAGAGAACAGGATGATGAGGAATACTACCAGACCATAAACATGGTTTTAGATCACAAGCCGGACATAATCATTGACGACGGAGCGGACATGATTATGGTTCTTCACAACGAAAGAACAGAAC
Source organism: Methanobrevibacter sp. (assembly GCF_030539555.1). Classification (GTDB taxonomy): domain Archaea; phylum Methanobacteriota; class Methanobacteria; order Methanobacteriales; family Methanobacteriaceae; genus Methanocatella. The sequence goes on from NZ_JAUNXX010000065.1 coordinate 7,139, forward strand.
TATTAAGCCACATAAAAGGAGCATGTGAAGAGACCACAACTGGTGTCCACAGACTTCAGGCAATGCACGCTGACGGCGCATTGAAATTCCCTGTAATTGCTGTAAACGACGCATACACCAAATACCTTTTCGACAACAGATACGGTACAGGACAGTCCAGTTTCGACGCAATCATGGGAACAACCAACATGGTAATCGCAGGAAAAACCGTAGTCGTATGCGGATATGGCTGGTGTGGAAGAGGACTCGCACTCAGAGCCGCAGGGCTCGGAGCAGACGTAATCGTAACGGAAGTCGACCCAATCAGAGCACTTGAAGCAAGAATGGACGGATACCGTGTAATGACTATAAGAGAAGCCGTTAAACAAGCTGATTTAATCATAACTGTTACAGGCAATGCCGACATTATCTGCGGTGATGACTTCAAGTACATGAAGGACGGGTGCATGCTTGCAAACTCAGGACACTTCAATGTGGAAATCAACAGACCTGATTTGGAAGCAATTTCAACTGAAGTAAAAGAAGTAAGAGAAAGCATAGAAGAGTTCACCACAAAAGACGGAAGAAAAATCT
>NZ_JAUNXX010000066.1 GCF_030539555.1 Methanobrevibacter sp.
AAGATATTTGTAAGATATCCAACAACTAAAACAATTAAAGCAGGAATTATATAGTAAACTATTGAGACAATGAAATAATTAAAACCATTATTAAAGTTATCCCACAATTCAAACTCCGGAACATCATCATCAAGTTCAATTCCAGAGTTAATAACACTAATCAAATAACCGGACAATACCCATCCTATCAACATTGAAACTATAACTGCAATTCCGCCCCACATGAAACATTCGGGGTTGATAAATCCAAATACATATACTAATGTTCCAATAACAGAAAATGCCCCTGCCACTATTGACAGCAGCTCAAAAATTAATAATAGTTTTATGTTTTTCGATGGAAATAGAAAAGAATCCTTAATTATATCCATTACATCCATATTTATCACCATTTAAAATATTAATACTCTCTAAAAGAGATATTAATAATTTATTTATACAAATAATATTTATAATTGTTTAAATATGTCAAATTGAATGTGCGTTTTTTTAAATTTAATCAGGAATATCTGCACTGTTAAACATTAAATATTTGTTCTAGAAAAAAGATATCAATATCCATTAAGAATAAGGGAATGAGTTATCTATGGATAATAAAAAAATTATTATAATTGGAATAATAGTTCTAATCATAGTGGCAGTGGTTATTTTTGTAATGTTGACTACTGTTAATTATGAAAGAATTGACATAACACCAAACGGAACAACACTGGAGGTTCCCGCCAATCAAACGGAATTTGACGGAAATTATGAGGGAGCCAAAATATGGCATTGGAACAATGGAGTATTGGTTACATACAATAATCACGAGGATCCAACTTTTATCCAAGTAACTGAATTAGGATTCAATGCCATGAAGGATGTAATAAAAAAAGGGGAAAAACAGGATGTTGATGGTGTTACATGTTATGTAATAAATGCCGATAAATTATTGGAAATCCATATTTTTGATATCATTAAAGTAAACTATAACGGGAAATTTTATTGTATTCCTTTAGCTAATGAAACTACTCATGACAATATCATAATCTGCTGCAACGACAGGGACATGGCAGTTCACATGGCTAAATCAGTGGAGTACAAAAACGTTTATCCTGAGAGTACTGATTTAGAAAAAACCATTTCCACTGTAGAAAACATATCTGGAGATTTGCAGTCAAAAGCAAATGGTCTTGTAAACAATACTAATTTAAGTAAAATTACCTCTTCAGTAGAGGAAAAAACCGGTGTTAATCTGGATGATGCAAAAAACACAATAGAGCAATATACCGGAAAGTTGCCTATTTAATGTCCAACATTTGAAAATTATATCATATGATTACTATGGAAATTATTAAAGAAAAACAAACTCCAAAAAGAAGCTTTAAAAGAAGTTTGATTGTATTTATTGGAAATGTCCTAGGAATATATCTGATAAGTTATTTGGGATTGGGAGTCGAAATTAGTCAATTTGATGACATTTTGTTTTTAGTACTATTCATTAGTTTAGTTAATGCAATACTCTGGCCTCTTTTAACAAGAATTGCTATGCCGTTTTTAGTTTTAACCTTTGGTTTTGGAACAATAATACTGAACGGACTCCTGCTTCAGTTTTTCGCACCTCTATTCGGTATAGAAATTAGAGGTCCTGCAATGATTCTCGCACCATTAGCAATGGCAGCGGTTACAACACTACTTTCCTCAATAATAACAATTGATGATGACAGTTCATATTACAGGTCTGTTTTAAAGGATGCGCGAAAGAAAAGAAAGGATGATATTAAAGATTATCCCGGCGTAATAATTGTTGAAATTGATGGGCTTGCTTACGAAGTTTTGTGTGAAGCAGTCAAAAGAGGAGACATGCCAAACATGAAGGAAATGATTGACAGCGGCAATTACACTCTTAGAATGTGGGAAACTGATTTGTCCTCACAAACTGGAGCAAGCCAAGCCGGAATACTTCATGGAAATAATGAAGGAATCGTTGCATTCAGATGGATAGAAAAAAGCAACGGCAATCAGATGATGCAATGTTCCGGAATCAGTAAAGTACCTGAATTGGAACAGAGAATTTCAAATGGAAACGGATTGCTTGCGGATAATGGGGCAAGCAGATCAAATTTATTTTCAGGAGATACTGATAATGTAATATTTACATTCAGTAAGATAATGGAATTTAAAAAATTGTACAATAAGGCATGGTATTCAGTATTCTCCAATCCAAGCAATTTTGCACGTATAATTGCTTTGTTTTTAGCAGACATGATATGTGAAATCTGGTCACAAATCATCCATTCAGTAAAAAATATCCGCCCAAGGATAAGACGTGGAATAATATACATTCCAACAAGAGCCGCTACAAATGTATTCATGAGAGAAATCAACACTTCAACATTAATTGGAGACATGATGGTTGGAGATGTTGATGTTGCATACTCAACATACTTGGGTTATGATGAAATATCTCACCATTCCGGCGTCAGGGATAATGATGCATGGTATGCCTTAAGACAAATGGACAAACAAATCAAACACTTGACTGATGCCAACAAATATTGCCCTAGGGAATATCAGTTCGTCATTCAATCAGACCACGGTCAAACAAACGGTGCAACATTCACCCAGAGATATGGTGAAACATTTGAAGATTTCATCAAATCATTACTTCCAAAAGACATGACTGTGTTTGCAAAAATGAGTTCAGATGAAGACCACTTTGCAGGGTCTTCCCCATTTTCAAGAGACAAGAAAAAAATAAAAAAAGAAAAAAAAGAACAACAAGAATTAAGTGACTCTGAAGTCATCGTATTGGCTTCAGGTAATCTTGCAATGATTTATCTGACACAATGGAGTCAAAGATTAACATATGAGGAACTTAACAACTATTTCCCAGAATTGATTCCGGGCATCATAAACAATAAATATGTCGGTTTTATTTTAGTTAAATCCCATGAACATGGCGATTTGGCTATTGGTAAAAATGGAACTTATTTCCTTGACAGCGGTGAAATTGAAGGCAAAAACCCTCTTGAAGGATTTGGAGACAACATTGTCAGACATTTGAAAAGAACCAGTTCATTTGAACATACTCCTGACATTTTAGTTAACAGTTTTTATGATGCTGAAGCTGATGAGGTTTGTGCTTTTGAGGAATTGGTTGGAAGTCATGGTGGAGCAGGTGGAGACCAATCCAAACCATTCATATTGTATCCTTCAAGCTGGAAAGTTAGTGATGATGAAATCATTGGTGCAGAAAACATTTATAAACTATTAAAAGAGAATTTAGCTGAATTGAAAAAATAAAAGAATGCAATAAGATATAGGATTTAATATAATTCTAAAAATAATAATCTCCATAACAATGATTTTTCAAATTAGATATTTAATTTTTAATCGAATTATTAATGAAATTAAGAGAACATATGTTCTGTACTGGGAATTTATTTGATTTCTGTAAGGGGATACTTTTATTAATACTAAAAATCATATGTCTTAAGTGATATGTTGTTTTGTTGAGGAATAATGTAGAAAATATTCATTTTTAAACAAAATTTATTTTTGAAATTAAAATAAGAAATTTTCGAAAAGGACAAAATATTCATATAGGAGGTTAAAAAAATGATGGAAAATATGATAATGAATATTATTCGGATAATAATAATTCTTTTTATAATTTATGCTGTGTTTAAAGGTTTAAAAACTTTATTAAAAATAGGAATAGTCATATTTGTTATTTCTATAATATTAGGATTATTAGGATTTTAATTCATTTTTCCAAAATTTTTTAAGAAAAATGGGGATATAATGAAAATAGCAATTGTATCTGGAAAAGATGAAGGACCAACAAAATTAAATGCTTTTGACAATGCTTTGAGCAATGCTGGAATAGGTGATGTGAACCTAATTAAAGTATCCAGCATGCTTTCAGGAAATGCTGAGGTTTGTGATTTGCCAAAACTTAAACCGGGAGCAATGGTAAACTGCGTATTGTCATCAATTACTTCAGACAATCCTGGTGATATAATTGCCGTAGTTGTAGCTGTTGCTATTGGAGAAGAATTGGGTTGCGTTGTTGAAACATCTGGAACAAATAAAAATCCAAATGACCTAATTGGTGAAGCCGAGGAAATGGTTAAATACATGATGGAAAAAAGAAAAGTTGAGATTAAGGATTTGATTGTTGAATATTCAACTACAGAAGTTAAAAACATTGCATCATGTGTTGCATCTGTTGTTTATTTAAATGAGGATATTGTAGAAAAATCCCAATAACAAGTTACATGAAATTGTAGGTGATTAGATGAATTATATAATTCTTGCTATTCTTTTTATACTATCTGGGTTTTTCATGAAATATTCGGATGACTTATTTGATGTTAACCATGATCGGAAACTATCAACACTTTTAGGCATCATATGTGCTCTTGCATCTGCTGTAGCCACACTTTACAATACTGATGCAGCATATATTTTCATTTCCATCCTAATAGGCAATCTTATAGTTTTAAAAGTAGATGGAATCCATCATATTGTAGCTCTGATTGTTTTTTTAGTACTACTATTATTAGTGGGAATTCCTAATATGAGTTTAGTTATTTTGCTGATTTGTATTTTAGGCTGTATAAGTGATGAAATAGGTCATGAACTAATCCCAAATATGACTGACAACAGGTTTTTAAATTTCTTTTTTGAATACCGGTTTGTAATGAAGATTGTAGTATTATTGCTTGCTGTTTGTGGAGTATTTGATATTTGGATATTTGCTTGCTTTATTTTATTTGAACTGTCTTATGTAGGAGCAGGCATTGTTTTTGAAAACTACAATTAAACAGGTTCATTGATGATTTAGTTATTTTTCTCCTTTTTCCTAAAGGAGAAAAAATAAATCGTTCTTTAAAAGATGGAATAATTTCTTAAAATCAAAAAATCAAAGGCATTATTATGTATAGTTTTATTATTTGTGCTTTGGCATTGGTCGCTTCGTACTTTGTTTATGGAAAATTCATTGAAAAAATTTCAGGCGTTGATGAAACTCAACAAACTCCTGCATTCAGACTGCAGGATGGCGTTGATTATATGCCAATGTCTAGAATCAAGAATTTTTTAGTTCATTTTTTAAATATTGCAGGATTAGGGCCTATTTTTGGAGCAATACAAGGTGCATTATTCGGTCCTGCTGCATTCGTATGGATTGTAGTGGGTACAATTTTCATTGGAGGAGTTCATGACTTCTTCTCAGGATTCATGTCCATGCGAAATGACGGATTCACAATGCCCAACATTATTTCAAAATATTTGGGAACTAAAATCCAAAAAATCATGGCAGTTCTCATTGTACTTACAGGCATTTTTGTTTCAGCCACCTTTGCAAAAGGAGCTGCAGGTTTGCTTACAGACATAACTAATATTCCTATACTTATTTGGATAATAATAATATTCATTTACTTTTTGATTGCAACCGTATTTCCGGTTGATAAGATCATCGGAAAAATATATCCTATTTTTGGAGCATTGCTGTTAATTATGGCAGTGCTGATGATTGGAGCATTGATTTTAAATCCATCATACTCCATTCCGGAGTTCACAACACAAGGTTTGTATTTAACTGACAAAAGCATTTTCCCATATCTGTTTATTACAATAGCCTGCGGTGCCATTTCAGGTTTCCATGCATCCCAATCCCCAATTGTTGCAAGATGCATTGAAAATGAGAATGATGCAAGGCCTGTATTTTATGGGGCTATGGTTTTAGAAGGTTTGATTGCTCTTGTTTGGGCTGCAGTTGCAATGGCATTTTTCCACGGACAGCCTCAACTTGCAGTAATCTATGGTGCAACACCATCAGTAGGAGTTTATGAAATGGCAAAAACATTAGTAGGGCCTGTAGGTTTGGTTTTAACCATTATTGGAGTTGTCATCTGTCCGATTACATCAGGTGATACTGCACTTAGAAGCTCAAGAATAACAATTGCCGATGAACTTCATCTCAATCATGAAAAACTAATTTCAAGACTGAAAATTGCTGTTCCATTGTTTTTAGTGGCATTCGGTTTGACTTTTGTTGATTTCAGTTTGATTTGGAGATATTTTGCGGTGTCTCAATTGATAGTGGCTACAATTGTATTATATGCTGCAAGTGCTTATCTGAAAAATAATGAAAAACCGTATATTATTGCATTGATTCCTGCAATTCTATGCACATTAATTGCATTCGGATATATCCTGCAGGCTCCTGAAGGTTTAAGATTGCCTTCGATGGTTGCCAATGTGATTTCGGTTATTGCGACAGTTATTATTGCAATAATATTTCTTAAAAAACATGATTAAATAATACTTTGTAAACGGTTTGATATGGGCTACTGCATTATAAAACATTATAATTTGGAACTATGTGCAGTTTATGATAAATTGCCGTCATTAAAATTAAAACGTTCCCTTTATCTTTAATTTAAATGCGGTCATTATTATGAATAAAAGAAGTAATTTGGCTAATGAAAAATAAATCAAAAAATTAGAGCAGTAAATGCTTTTGCATTTACTTTTTACTTTTGCTGTTTTTTAATTCATGCATCAGAATATAATAAACCGATAGCTCTGTATAAAAACAGGATTATAAATGGCACTCCGACAAAAATGCCTATGAAAACACCAATATATGGAATCAATCCGATCAGTCCGATAACAAAAGCCAAAGCCAGTGCGATTATATAAATTACGATCAATGTAACTATAATCTTTATAAAACCGACTTTTGACATGTCCTTTAGTATTTCCATGAATCTAAGACCTTCGGTTCCTTTTTCGGTTTTTGCAAATCTGACCAGACCTGTGACTGCCATCAATGAAAATATGATAAATAAGATAATTGCAACAATTAAAGTAACGGTTAATGCATTGGTGAATGTGTTTACTGTTGATTGAGGAATTCCTGCCATTATCATGGTGAAATTGCTTGCACCATTATCTATGGCGTCAATGCTGGCATATACGATTTTAGTAAATGAGGTAAAAAGTCCGCTTGCTGAAGCGACAATTATGACGATGATTGCAGGGATGATGAAATAGATTATCTCTAAAATCATTGCTTTAATGCCCATGACAAATTGTTTTACATAATCAAAATCAGGAAGTGTATTATCACCCTCAGTTCCACCTTTAATTACTTCAACTGAGTACCCTAAAACTATAAATGAAACGATTAAAGTTACAAGGCTTAAAATGAGAGATAAAGTGTTATTCTTTAATCCATATGATGGAAGAATTGTTGATAAGCTCATTAGAATAATTAAAACACAGAATATTAAAAATTTTCGGGTATCGCTAATCGGATATTTAATAGCATCCATTATAATTTCACGTAAATTCATATTTATCACATACTTAACTGCTTGTCAGATATATATTTTTAGATAATAGTATTTAAAATTTAAAGTATGTGCTGATAAACTCCATTTATTAACCGAACAGGCATTCTGTTGCTTGTATCGCTGAAAATTGCCATAATCTTAATATATAGGGTCAATATAAATTATTAATACCGAGGCATATTATGAACAAAAAGATTGTTACATTAATTCTTGTTATGTTGATTTCATTTTGTTGTTTAAGCATTGTCGTAGCGGACAACGCCACAAATGATGATAATGCATCAAATCATAACAAAACAATTGATAATGACAAAA
>NZ_JAUNXX010000032.1:0-7713 GCF_030539555.1 Methanobrevibacter sp.
TGAGAATATTGTACTCATTGATGATGATGAGGGCAATATTATTGCTTATTGTAATGGCAAAGGTCAAGCAAATATTACCGTTTCCTTTGAGGGTAATGATAAGTATGCGGCTGTAAACAAGACTATCAGCGTTACTGTAAGCTTGAATAATGCTAATGTCACTGTTGATAAAGATACTTTAGATTTAAAAGTTGATGAAACCTATGCAATCAATGCCACCAAACATCCAGATACAATATTGCTTGATATTACTTACACATCCAGCAATAGCTCTGTTGCTACTGTAGATAAAAATGGTATTGTTACTGCTGTTGGTGAAGGTACTGCAATCATTTCTGTAAGTGTTGGTGATGATGAAATCTATGCTAAAAATTCAACAAATGTTACTGTTAGTGTAAGTAGAGTTCCTACTAAAATCACTGCTTCTGATGTTTCAACAGTTTACAATACTGACAAATACTTGATAGTTAATTTAAAAGATAGTACTGGTAAACCAATCAGTGGAGTTAAAGTAACTGCTGATTTAAATGGTGCTAAAGAATACACTACTGACGGTAACGGCCAGATTAAAGTACCGACCAAAGGTTTGGCTCCTAAAACCTACACTGCTAAAGTAACTTTCAAAGGTAACACAAACTTTGATAAGTCAGCTAAGAATGTTAATGTCACCGTTAAGAAGGCCACTCCTAAAATAACTGCTAAAGCAAAAACATTTAAATCTACTGCTAAAACCAAAAAGTACACTATTACTTTAAAGGACAATACTGGAAAAGCCATCAAGAAAGCTAAGGTTACTTTAAAAGTCAATGGTAAAACTTACAAGGCAACTACCAACTCCAAAGGCAAAGCCACATTCAAGATTACCAAACTGAACAAGAAAGGAACCTATAAAGCAACAGTAGCCTATAAAGGAAACAAATACTACAATAAGGCCACTAAGAAAGTTAAGATAACTGTTAAAGCAGATAAGACTAAGTCTACTTTCAAAACAGTTTCCAAAGGAAGCAAGGACAAAGTCACCGTTAAAAAGATACAGAGGGCTTTGAAGAATAACGGTTACTATCTTACCTATCAGGGCCATTACTTGAAAGTTGATGGAATCTATTGGGACTGTACTGAAAGGTCTGTTAAAGAGTTCCAGCATGATAAAGGATTGAAAGTAACCTGTAAGGTGGATGAAAAAACCGCTAAAAAATTAGGAATAATTTAAAAAGAGTTTAATTACTCTTTTTTCTATTTTTTTTGATTGGATGTCATGACAAATATTTTTTTTAAACTAAACGACTGTTTTTATTTTGTGGTGTGTATCAATCAAGTTCTCATGATGATATTGACATAATGCTTTTGTTAATGTCATTATTGGTGTTGGTAAATCAACATAAAAATAATTTCATTGATTTTAGTGATATCTGTATTTAATCTGATGGAAGTTTTCGCGGATTGGATGTAACTGTTGTTCTGATGCAATTGGTGCATGTCGGATTTAATAGATAATCTTTTCTGGAAATTATTTATAAATTGTTGATTCTATCTCGAATTCAGAATCAATTTCCATAATCTTTTCAGATACATAATCTATTAGTTTTGGCATATTTTCAGAGGGTTTGGAAAACAGATAAATATTTTCAGGTTTTATCTGTAAATTATTAATTGGGTTTCCTTCAAGGGCACGATATATTGGTTTATATCCTTTACAATATCCAAATTCTGTTTTAATGTTTTTCAATTCATCAATTTTCTTATAAGTTCCTTTAGGTATGGTTTTGATGTTGTCGAATTTAATGGATATTGCGCCAACAGATTTGATTGTTGTGTAAAATTTACCGGTTTCCATATTCCTTATGGAATAATCGGTATCCAATTCATTTAATTCTTCAATCAGTTTTTTTAGTTTTTCATCTAAACTGTATTTGGTTTTAGCACTCATTCTAAAAAAGGTAAGGTCTTCATAAACGATATCCTCAACAGGTTCCAAATCAAAGAGCCTATGTGATGATGAACGTGAAGATGAATCGGAATATTGTACAATAATATTATTAACATCATGTATTTTTTTGTGATCCATAATTATAATTGAAAGATTTTTTATTACAACCATAATTACATCTTATATTGGTTTTATAAAATAAATTTTTTTATAGGTTGCAATGATGATTTTGGTTATATTAATTTTATTGTTGATATTAACAACATTTAAATAGTATCATATTTAATTAGATTATTAGGCACTGGTGATTATTATGAAAATTGTTGTTTTGAAAGGAAGCCCAAACATTAACGGTTCTTCAAATATGCTTGCAGATAACTTTATTAAGGGAGCTGAAGAGGCAGGCCATGAAATAGAAGAGATTGATGTGGCACACGCAAATATCCATCCATGCATAGGCTGTGTTCAATGTGGCTATGAAGGCCCATGTAGCTTAAGTGATGATATGGATGAGTTTAGAGAACAGATTTTAAATGCGGACATGTTGGTATTCGTAACTCCATTGTATTATTATGGAATGTCCGCTCAGCTTAAGACACTTGTTGACAGGTTCTGTTCCAGCAATTCAAGCATTCAAGCTAGACACATGAAATCTGCACTTTTAACAGTTGCATATAATAGTTCTAGTTGGACATTTGATGCTCTGGAGGCCCATTATGATACATTGGTCAGATATCTCAATTTAACCGATTGCGGAAGAATTTTAGGCTATGGCTGTGGAACTCCTTCAATGACAAAATATTCAAAATATCCCAACGAGGCTTATGAGTTCGCCAAAAGCTTAAGATAGTTATTTCAAAACAATGGTTTCATCAATCATTCCAATTAATATTTTATTTATCGGATTTTTTAAGGACAAAATATGTTCTTTTTGATATGAGTCCTTAAAGGGGAGCACTCTAAAGCTGGACATGCATTGGTCAGTGGATCTAAGTGCGAAATAAGCTTTATATTCGCCATTTATAATGTTGATGATTATGCCAACATCATCTGTTCGTCCTGGAGATGCGATGCCCTCTTCACCATAAACAATAAATTTTTTGGTATCGTCTGATGTGATTAATCCGTATTCGATAAGATACTCATATTCGTCTTCATCAAGTTCATAGTCATCATATTCTATTATCTCGGAGCAATCCTCATCCGGAATGTTTAATTGTGAAGTGCAATAGGCTAGTGAAATATAAATTCCATCCAAGTCAAGAGCTTTTGAGATGATGTCAAAATATAGATTGTCCAAGGGTTGTGATTTATACATATTGCCTAATATTTCGGGAACTGTATGTGTCATCCCGCCATCTTCAAGAACTGTACAATAAAAATGCTCTTCACCTAAATAACCTGCAGTGGCTGCTTTTTCTATTGTTTTTTTAATGTCAATGTTTTCGGCGTTTTCAATTTTTCGTGTAATTTCAATTATTTCTTCATCGCTTATCATAATATCTTTATTCTGCTTTAAATTTTTCAGGCTTTTCTTTCAATAAACTCTAAATATTCTCAGCATCAATAAATAGTTCTTAACAGTTTTTCATTTTCACTCAAGGCTGTTAAATATTTCATCAATAGAATTGGCTATTGTGAAGAGTTCTTCCTGTTTGTATAAAAATCCCTTCTCCCCCAGTTCATCAATCATCTCAAACATCTTGTCAAAGAAATTGTTAACATTGAAGACAATGATTTTCTTGTTGTGTTGCTTGAGCTTTTTAAGTGTGATTATCTCAAAAAATTCATCCAGTGTTCCAATGCCTCCAGGCGATATAATGAATGCATCTGAATGCTGTAAGAATTTGTTTTTCCGTTCATCCATGGTATCAACATAAATAAATTCTCCGCATTCTTCGCATAGTGGTTCAAAGTTTCCAATCCATTCTGGCGCTATGCCAATTGAATTTCCTCCGTTTTCGTGGACTCCTTTAGCACACCAACCCATCATTCCTGTGTCTCCGCCACCGAATACCAGGGTATGTCCTTTCTGAGCCATCATGCAGCCTAACTCATAGGCTTCATCAGTATAGATTTTATCTATTTTCCTGCTTCCTGATCCATAAAGGCAAATATTCATATTAATCAACTAAATGTCTGGTGTCTGCTCTGCAAGACATAAATGGCAGATTGCATCAACGTTATCTTTTTGGTTATCTTTAACCGGGCAGAAAAACTCTCCGTTTTTTTCCTCGACTTTCAGACTTCCAGGGAATTCACTTCCCACCGGATGAATTGGTTCTTCAAGGATGAATGTTGTGTATAATGCAGTTATTACATATATCAGGGGGAATTTTCCATCTTCACCTATTCTTTCTTTTTCAAAGGTTCTCTCAAGCATTGGAAATGATTCATCATATGCTTTTTTGTCAATGGCTGAATCCACATAATCCTCATTGCTTATGACCTCTTTCATGCGCATGATAAAATATTTGATATAAACTTCCAGGTATTTTTCACGATAATTGGCGTGGACATACTCTCCATCTTTTCTCATATGCACTGTAGCCATCATCAAATCGTAAACGGATATTATTCGAGCGTATTTTTTAAGTATGTTCATTAACTCCTTTTTTGTTATTTCGTTTTGTGGAGTTAAATATTTAAGTTCGATTAATATGTCTTCAGCTTTCATGTTCTTAATTATATTTTTATTGTTAATAAAAATTTTTTTAAGCATGAAAAAATAAATTAGTAATGGGGAAGTTGTTATGTCTGAAGATTTTATGGAGATTTCAAAAGAAGATATTGAAAATATTGAAAATGCATTGAAAGTCAATGCCGATTATAAATTGAAGAATACAAAATTCAATGCCAAATCTTTCGAAAAAGGTTCTGAGATTGTTTTTATTCAATATGTTGCAAATGTGGAAAATGAGTTGGTTTTCCAGACTAAGGAAGAAAACGGAAAATATTTCATTTCCAATACCTTTGAGTTATTTATGGACAATATTATAAACGGTAATGTTTCACGTGATGTGTTCCAATCAGTTAGCAAATATTTCCATGATGTTATCTCTGATGAGGCTAACGATTTTGCGGATGAAAAAGAAGAGTTAATAAGTTTTTTACTTTTAACTGAAGAATATGATGAAAATCAGCTTAAGATAGATCTCGACCCGTCTAAAATTCGTAAAGAATATCAAAATGACCATGATAGAATTTATGGTGATGAATCTTTGAACAGGGTCCAGAAAAGTTTGGCATTAAAAGAATTGCTTCATATGGCAATTTGTCAAGTTGTTAATGATATTGATTTGTTTTTCACAAGGCCTTCTGATTTGACACCTGAAGAGGTGGCTGAAAAAAATAGACAGGAAGCAAAAGCATTGGAAAATGAATTGCAAATGTCTTAGATAACACAAACATTAAGTAATAGATTTAATATAAGAATTATTATCCAAATTAAATATTGATTATATGATTACCATTACAAAAAATGAAGAAGTCGTTTTAAATCAGATTGAAATATTTGCAATTGAATACCCTGAAGGCATTCCTGTTGGAATCTTAAGAAAGGACTTGGGGTTCCACGAATATGATTTGATTCAGATTTTAACAGAACTGGAAGATAAGGGATTAGTTATTTTTAAAGACAATAAGGTTTCTTTATCCGAACATGAAGCTGAAGTTAATACTGTCAATTCCAGAAAGGATGTTGAGGAACTGGAATTGAATATGAAAGAAAAAGAGTCTTATGAATTAATTCGGAGTCTGGTTGATGAAAGGAATCTCATCTCCAAATATACTTTGGAAGGCCATCTTCTGTATGGTGATTTAAAATTGTCTAATTTCAGAATGTATCATATTATTTTATCTTTACAGAATAAGGGTCTTTTAAAATCCATCAATAAGGATGATGGGGAATATTATCTGTTGGTTGGATAATATTTTTTTTTAAAATCATATTAATAAAGTAATATTTTTTTTATATTTAATCATAACATTTATATAATTAAAGCAGGATATATTTTAATATAAAATTTAATATTTTGATGTGTATTTTTATGATGAGAATAAGTATGTCTTTACCTAAGAAATTATTAGCAGATTTTGACGAAGTATTAAAAGAAAGGGGATATCAGTCTCGTTCCAAAGGAATTCGCGATGCACTTCAAGATTACATTGTCAGATACCAATGGATGAATTCCATGGAAGGTCAAAGAATAGGTATCGTGACTATCATATATGACCACCATTACACAGGTGTTATGGAAAACCTTGCTGAAATCCAGCACAGTTTTAGAAATGAAATCAACACCAGCATGCATATTCACATGACTGATAAGTATTGTATGGAAATTGTAGTTGTTAATGGTGATATAGCTGAAATTCGTGAATTGACTGAAAGAATCATGAGACTTAAAGGTGTCGAACACGTAAAACTTACAAGCACAGCTAATGGAGAAGAATTTAGTGAACCTGGACACAGTCACGGCCACACTCATCACTAAATCTTTTTTTATTATTTTTTTTCATGAAATTTAAAACCACTCCATATCATCACGATTTATTAAAGGACTGGCAAAGGCTGGCCGTTTTTTATAATGCAATCTTAGATTATGATTCGGATAATAAGCTGGCTTATGATTTGGGATGTGGCAGCGGAATTCTATCCTATTTTTTAAGTTCTTATTTTGAAGAAGTTATTTCATTAGAAATTGATTATAAAACTGCAGAATATGCAAAAGAAAATCTTTCTAATTTTTCAAACGTTCATGTCATCAACAGTGATGTTATGGATCATGAGTTTAGAGAAAAAGCAGATTTGATAGTTTGTGAAATGATGGACACTGCCTTAATCGATGAAGAACAGGTTCCGGTACTTAACTATGCAAAGCAATTTTTAAAAGATACGGGTAAAATTATTCCAATGGGTGTTATCAATACAGTTGAACTTGTGAATATGGAAAGGGAATATGTTCACTGGGATGAGGAAGGTGCGAATTATGAAGAATTGTCTGATGCAAAGGTCTACTCCAAAATAAACTTTTTAGACGATGTTGATCCTGATTTTGAAAATATAATTTCTATCAAAGCCAAAAAAGATGGGATGGTGAATGGTTTGAAGATTACAACATTTACAGTGCTTATTGACGATTTAATTTGCGGGCCAACCCCAATGTTGAATCCGCCATTATTAATTCCATTGGATAAACAGTCAGTAAAAAGCAATGAATTTATAAATGTTAAACTAAAATATAGTATGGGAAATGGGATTGAAAGTATTAAAACAGAATATGTATAAGGTGAAAAAAATGTCTTTTGAATCTCAGCTAAGTGATTTTCTCTTTGATTGTGAGAAATTGATTGTTTTAGGCGTAGGTAATGAACTTAAATGCGACGATGGCGTAGGGCCATTTATTATTGAGAAACTAAATGAAGAAGATATTGAAGATAAAAAGAAATTATTGTTTATTAATGCTGAAACTGTCCCTGAAAACTTCACAGGTAAGCTCAGAAAAGAAAACCCAACCCATATAATTATTGTTGACGCCTGTTTGATGGATGGTCAACCGGGTGATATGAAAATTGTGAATAAATATGATTTTGCAAACATAGGTATTTCAACTCATTCCATGTCATTATCGTTTTTTGTAAGATATCTGGAAAAGGATAATGATTTTAGAATAATCTTTGTAGGTATAGAACCTGAATCATTGGATTATTCGGATAATCTGACTGAAAATGTTGAAAAAGCCGCTTATGAATTTATTGACGTATTAAAAGGAATTATATTATGA
>NZ_JAUNXX010000032.1:7723-18336 GCF_030539555.1 Methanobrevibacter sp.
GAAACTGCTGTTTATTGGTTCAAGATTATATGATGACATTGACTGGTATGTTAGAAGTAAAGGTATTGAAAGCGTTCTCACAGAATCCAATGAGGAAGCTATAAATTTGGATTTGCCCGATCAGGTATTTATTGTTCCTAGGGGTATGGATGGCCCAAAACAGGTTGCACTGATGCAAAATGTTGATGCCATTGTTCCATTAATAGGAATCGACCCTCCCTTAATGGATGTTGCATATATGAAAGAGGAAATTGAAGACGA
Source organism: Methanobrevibacter sp. (assembly GCF_030539555.1). Lineage (GTDB taxonomy): Archaea > Methanobacteriota > Methanobacteria > Methanobacteriales > Methanobacteriaceae > Methanocatella. The sequence continues at coordinate 7,985 of NZ_JAUNXX010000032.1, forward strand.
ATATGGCATTCCGGTAATAGCTGCAGGTGTAAGGGCTGTAGAACTGACTTCCAATAAGATTAAAACCAAAGAATTTTACAAAGAAATTGGAGTCATGACTCCGGACTATCAGATATTAAACAGTGCTGATGATTTGAATTTGGAGTTTCCGGTTGTTTTAAAACAGGGCGAAGGACAAGGTGGAAAGGACATTAAGGTTGCAGAATCAATCGATGATGTAGAAGAATACTTTGAACAGTTCACCCAGGCATTATGCGAAAAATTTGTCGAAGGTTCTGAAATTTCAATCGAAGTGCTGGGATATAATGGTGAATATGTTGCTCTTCCTCCAATCTATAAAGGCGAAACTACTCTTGAAGGAACCCACCCATTAAACAAAGTTAAAACAGGTCCCTGCATGGTTGAAGGGTTGGACAATAATCTAGTTCAGCATACTGCTTATAAAATAGCTAAAAACTTGGCTTCTGACGGTATTTTTGAAATGGATTTCATGTTTTCAAAACAGACCAATCAGTTATATGCGATTGAAGTGAATACAAGACCAAACGGTACAAGATATCTGACAACTGCAACCTGCGGCATAAATTCATTATGTGAATTGGTTAACATGGCTGTCGGGGAATTCTCACTGGCCAACATATCTGATAAACTTGAATATTATTATTCAACTGAAATTCCTGTTGGTAATTATGAAGGACCTTCTCCAAACGAACCTGTAAAGTCTTTTGAAGATAATGATTTTGTTGTTCATGGTCCTGAAGGTTATCAGAGGGTAACTGCAAGAGCTAATTCAAAAGAAGAGCTAGAACACTTAGTTGAAAAATTAATTTAAATCTGTTATAACTTATAATTTATATACTATTATCAATAGATATTTTAATTAGTTTAAAGATTTATTGTGTGGTAAAATGAATAATACAGATATGTTAATTCTTTTTTTAATAACATTATGTGCTACAATATTCTTTACATGGTATGTTAAAAGGATATTACTTAAGGCAAGGATTGCTGATAATCCTATAGTTAGTGAACATAGACATAAGAGCGGTACTCCAACAATGGGCGGCATTGCATTCTTATTTACAATTTCTTTGATTATTGCATTATATTATCAGAACACTCCAATTTTAATCCTTTCATTTATCATGCTCGCAGGTGGTATTGTGGGTATGGTTGATGATTTAATTGGTCTTAAAGTTAAAGAAATTCAAAAGATTGTTGTTAATATTTCCGATGAAGTCATCACATTAGGAAGACTGGATGTTGAACCGAATGAGGAAGTGCGTGTTGCCACTCCAAAAGCAAAAGCTGAAGTAGATAATCTGCTTAAAGCAGGAAAAGTTAAGGTCATTGGGGAGGTTCCAATTAAAACAGAACCTGAAGAACTGGAAAAGATTATTTGTCAAATTGTATTAGGATTATTTTTAGCCTTGACCGGGGCCATAACAACCCTGGGGGGTTTTCAATTAGGTATTTTGGCAATTCCTATTGTCATAATAGCTATTTTAGGTTGCATAAACTCTGTTAATTTAATTGATGGTATGGACGGCTTGGCTGCAGGTATCGTTGGAATTGCATCCATTTCCTGTTGTGCATACGGATATTTATTCGGCCCATCAACAATAATTCCGCCATTTTCAATACTGGCAGCAATATGTTTAGGATTTTTAGTTTTCAACAAACATCCCGCTTCAATTTTCATGGGAGATACTGGTTCGTTTGTATTGGGGACAGGTTATGCGGCTGCAGTTATGCTTTGCGATATTCCATACTTTGGAGTTTTGGCATTGGGAGTTCCAATAGTTTCAGTTGTAGTTAGCCTGCTTCACAGGGCGCATGTTATTAAATTGCCTGTAGAACCACTACATCACACATTAAATCATTATGGCATGTCAGAAACAAAAATAGTATTAAGTTATTGGGGCGCTACATTAGTATTGTGCATAATAGGCATTCTTGCTAAGATGTACATTTTCTAATTCTCTTTATTTTGGAGGGCTGTATATGGAGATACAAGATTTGGCAAATTCTATTGATGGAAAACTTGTGGGAAACGATGAATTTTTCTCTATTGATGGATTTACAGGAAAATTCACTTTTCTAAATGATTCTCACACTGGAGATATTGTTATAAGGCATTGGGTAAATGGGGAAGGTGTTCACATGGCCTTCAATAAGAATATTGCATGCCTGATCACTCAGACTCCAAAAGATGATGCTGTTGAAATGGCTGAAAAACTTAACTTTCCTTTAATAATCACAGATAAAATAGAATTGGCTAATGCATATGCTCTAGCACATACTATAGAGAAATTCTCTCCGGATTCAACTAACATTGTAATTACAGGAACTAACGGCAAGTCCACAACATCCCATTTAATTTACCATATCCTAAAAACTGCAGGATACCATGTACTTACCAATACGGACAGTGAATCAGAATTCAATACATTAATTGACCCGATGGTGTCCAAAATGATTTCTGATGAAGTCATTGCTAACGGACCTTTGGATTTCTTAGTTATTGAAGTGTCTGAAGTTCAGGGCTGGCTTGGAAAGCTAATGAAAAATCATGCTGCGCTAATGAGCGAAGCGGCTAATCCAAAAGTGGGAGTCATAACAAACATCGCAATGGACCATATAGGTCTTGTAAATTCAATTGATGATGTTTTTGATGAGATATCAGCAGTTCCCAAAGCAATTGGTGGTGGAATCTGTGTGCTTAATTTTGATGATGAATTGGTGATGAAATTGGATGCCGAAAACCCATTTTACACATCAATGTCTAAAACCGATAAGGATAATGCGGTTTTTTATGATGATGGTGAAATTGTTTACCGTGGTGATACACTCCTGAAAACTGAAGAGCTGCCGTTTAATAGCTATCATTTTATACAAAATATTTTGTCAGCTATTGGAGCATGCATTTCACTTGGTCTGGATAAAAACGAAATAATCAATGGAGTAAAATCTTATAAGGCATTAAATAGGCGTTTTGCTAAACTGAATGGGGAACCCTTAATCTATGATGATTTTGCCCATAATCCTGATGGAATCAGAGCTACAATTTCAGAAACACTCAAATTACTTTGCCCGGGTCAAACATTATATGTTGTTTGTGCCATAAGGGGCTCAAGAGGTGTTGAAATCAATCAATTGAATGTGGAGGCTCTTGTTGAATCGATGGATGATAACATCGAGTTAATTTTATCTTCAAGTAATGATGTTGTCAACGATTTAAACTTCGTTCAGGAAGATGAGCGGGAAGTATTTTTCAAAACATTAAAAAGAAACGATATAGAATTCATTCATTATGATAATTTAAAAGAATGTTTAAGTGAAACATACAAAAAAGCTGATAAAAAAGATATTATTTTATTAATTGGTGCTCAGGGAATGGATCCCGCAGAATCACTTTTAAAAGACATGATATAAATTTAAATATAATATCAAATTAATATAATAAATGAATAATTTTATTCTTATAGTAGAATATTCGCAAAAAGAGGATATAAAGATGTTTATAAAGATTAGGAGAGACACATTAATTATTTTATTATTGGCGTTTATTTTAATTTTTTGTGGTCGTTTAATCACTTATGTTGCATTTGCATCTTCTGATGAAGTTAATGATGGCATTCCTATTTCAGGAGTTATTATTAAGGGGAATGATGTTGTTCCGGTAGATACTATTCGGGCTAATGTTATGCAATCTGGATTAAGGGATGGTAGTGTTATTTATGGTGATGTTTTAAAAACTTCAATAAGGGAAGTTTCGCTACAAGATGCTATTCAAACGGCGCAAGAATTTGCAACACAGTCAACTGTTCCAGGTACTTCTGTGGAACCTATTACTGCAGCCGATGTTCAAGTTGATAAAAATACTGGTGTTGTTACAGTAACTGTTATTGAAGACTTTTCTTCTGTTGATTTAACTAACAAAACAACTTCTGGTGCAGGTGGATAAATTGAATAAATTTAAAGTTTCAATTGTTTTTTTAATAATATTTTTGATGACAATGAGCAGTGTTGCTGCTACTTGTAACATTATTGTTATTACTGACCCTACAGGCAAGGACCCTAATGGTGCAGCTGCCGGAAGTATGTCTTTTGCAGAAAACATGTTTCAATCAACTTTCCTGATGTCTAAAACCAATAACTTTGTTGTACTTTCCGGGGGTACCGGTAGTTCAGATACCAGGTTGGATTCTGTTATTGAAGCGGTTGCTAATCTGAACAATAATGTTTCTGCGGCATCTGCGGCATCTATCGCATCCCAATATAATGGGGCTCGTCTTCTTGTAGGTGGTCCAAATATCGGTGCTGCTATCGGAGGTTCATTTGATGCGTATGTAGTTACTGTTGATGACGCTAGTAATGATATTAAAGTAACTCCTTACAGTAGCGGTGTTGCTACTTTGCAGCCTGGTCAGAAAGGAGCTATTATTCACTTGAGAAATACAAATGGTAACCCTTTATATGGTACTGCAGATACTGTACGTAAAGAAACTGCAATGAATATTGGAAAAATGATTAGGGACGGATATCCTGCAACTACTATTGTGTCTGAAGCTATGGGTGAAGTAGCTAATGATTCCGGTGAAAAGTATGGTGGTGGTGGAGTAAATCTAATTTCTGCAATTTCAACTGAAGACATGTTTACTCCTCAGGAAATGAACCAAACTGGTTATCCGATGGATGAAGAATATTCTAAAGCCTGTCAGGATTGTGAATGGGCATTGGGATTCCCTGCTGCTGAAGCGTATGGTAAATGTCCGGTCTGTGGAGGAGAATTAAAAACCATTTATGCTTATCAGGCATTGGGTGATGCATTGACTGTTAGTTCAAGTGCAGTAAGTGTTTCCGTTTATGGAAGTGACAAACCTGGATTGGCTTCAACTACTTCAGAAATTGTTGAAGCATCTGTTGCTAAAAATGGTTATGATGCGTCAGCTATAGCTGCTTCTATTAATAAAGCTATTAATAATGGTCTTTTAATGGGTGTTGATCATGTGGAACCTAAAGATTTGAATGTAAAACAGGGTTCCAAAGCTGTTGGTGTATATTATAATGCGCTTCCTGGTGACAGATCATCTCCAACATGGGATTTGCCTATCGACGGAAATATACTTAATATTCTGGGAAGTATTCAGACTGCAGTTGGTATTATCTTAATTTTATTGGTTGTATTCAGAAGTAGATTATTAAAATCTTTCCAAAATAGGTGATTTTTCACCTTATTTTTTTTATTGGGGATTATTATGGCATTAATTTTAATTAGAGGGGAAAATAATTCAAAATTGCTAAATGCAATTGCTGATATGGAACGGCACGGTAATTTGAATGTGGTTACAAAGCCAAGAGTAATAGATGCAAATTTCGCCGACTCATTAGTTGAAAGTATTTTAAACTCTAAACTCAGAACAAAATCTAGTGTTGCCACTGCTTTTTTTGTAAAGGAAGATGCTACATTAAGTATTATGCAAATAAAAAAGATTCATCCTCCAGCACATGTTGTTGTTGTCAGCGATGAATATGATGGCTATAAACAATTGGAGGATATGCTAGATACTGCTGAAGTATTTCAGGGATATCATTCTCACAAAGCTAAAAACGAGGGGATGATTGATTATAAAATTCAGGGTAAGGAAAGACATATCATTAATGAAAAATTAAATAGCTATAATAAAAAATAGCTATTTCCTTTTAATTTTCATAATGTTGCCTAATGTACGTTCACCGGATGAACTGCTAATAAATTGATTTAAATCAACATTATTTACTTTTTCAAGCAATTTAATATCCAATGCTTTTTCTAATTTTTTTGTAAGTTTTACATCAGGGGTCATCTTTCCGGTTTCAATTCTTGTAATTACTGAAACCCTTTCGTTTATTCTTTTACCCAGTTCCTCTCGAGACCAATTCTTTGATTCCCTTGCTTTTCTGACTTTAAATTCAAAGTCCTCAATTAATTCTTCTGAAGGTTCATCATTCCGTGTGTAACTTCTATTGCGGGTAGTTTTTGGTCTTTTTGATTTATCTTGTTTCAAATATCTTGGTTTAGGTGGTGCTTTTTGGATTTTTCCAAGTTTTGAGCACTCTTTACATACAACCATAACTGATCCTTCAATTTTTGCTCTAATTGGATTATGTTCTGGTACGGGTTTGCCACAAATTTCGCATTCCATATTAATCAGTTTTCCTAATTTACTTAATTTTATATTTATAATATCTCATATAATAATTGTTAGTATAATAACAAATGAATACATTTAAATATTTAAAGTTACTAATTGTTATTAAAGTAACAATGAAATAGAATTTAAAACTAACTGGAGATGATTCACATGGATAATTTTGATGATTTGGAAAATTCTTCTAAAGAGCAATTAATTGAAAAAGTTGAATCACTGCAAGATGAAGTTAATTATTTAAGAGAAGAAAAATCCAAAGCAAAAAGTAACTTAATGTGGAAAGTTAGGAAATTAGAAAAGGATAAAGTCCTAATTGAAAATGAAAAAATCAGATTGGAAAGAGAAACTAAATCTTTACGTTCAGAAGTGGACAGATTTAGATCCCCTCCTCTTGTATTAGCAACTATTACTGAAGTTTTAGATGATCATAGAATGACTGTTAAGAGTAGCACAGGACCTAGTTTCCTTGTTAATTATTCAAAATTCTTGGATGAAAAATTTTTGGTCCCTGGTTCAAGGGTTGCCTTAAACCAACAAACATTTGGTATTGTTGAAGTATTGCCATCCGAAAAAGATGCAAATGTTTCCGGAATGGAAATCGAAACAAAACCTGACATTACTTATGATAAAATCGGTGGTTTGGAAGAACAAATCATTGAAGTAAAGGAAACTGTCGAACTGCCATTGACAGAACCTGAGCTATTCGAGAAGGTAGGTATTGAACCGCCTAAAGGGATTTTATTGTATGGACCTCCGGGAACAGGTAAAACCTTGCTTGCAAAAGCAGTAGCAAATGAAACCAATGCAACATTCATTAAAATTGTCGCTTCCGAATTTGTCAAAAAATACATTGGGGAAGGAGCAAGACTTGTACGTGAAGTATTTGAATTGGCTAAAGAAAAAGCTCCCGCCATCATATTTATAGACGAACTTGATGCTGTTGCAGCCAAAAGACTTAAAAGTTCCACCAGTGGTGACAGAGAAGTTCAGCGTACATTAATGCAATTACTCGCAGAACTTGACGGTTTTGAATCCAGAGGAGATATTGGAATTATCGGAGCCACCAACAGGCCTGATATCCTGGATCCTGCATTGTTGCGTCCTGGTCGTTTTGACAGATTTATTGAAGTTCCGCTTCCAAATGTTGATGGAAGAAGGGAAATTCTTAAAATACATACTAAGAACATGTCCCTAGACGATGAGGCAGATATTGATTTGCTTGCAGATTTGACTGATGATTTATCCGGTGCCGATTTAAAGGCAGTATGTACAGAAGCAGGTATGTTTGCAATTCGTGAAAAACGTGATAAAATTACTGTAGCGGACTTTATGGATGCTATTGATAAAGTAATGAGTAAAACTAAGGAAGACGAATTGTTCAAAACAGAAGCCGGCGTCATGTTCGGTTAATTTTAATATATAATAAGCCTATGATGAACCCTATGAGCTCTGATATGTGATGAATGATGGGCGAGCTGAGGCTTATTTTTTCAATCTTTTTTTCTAAAACTTTATTTAAAAGAAATTCTAATAGTATAAATTATGTTATTTGATAAAAATGAGGATGTGCGAAACGAAAGAATTCTTTATCAAACAAAACCAAATATGCTTTTGGGTTGCAAAAAAGCTATCTATGGGGTTGTTTTATTAGTTATTGTTTTGATGGTTGCGCCGATTATTATTAAATTCATTGGTGAGATGCAAGTTTATTTGATTTCCCGTATCAATCTTGCTTTAACCAGATATGCTGCAATAGCATTTTTCGTTGTCATTCTTATTATTATAATCTATATAATATGGCAGCTTTTTGGATGGTATTCCAAAGAGTATATATTAACTGAATCAAAGATAATTGTCAAATCAGGAGTATTGTCCACTAAGAAAAATTATATGCCTTACTCAACTATTCAGGATATCAATACTTCCCAAAGCATTATTGGAAAGTTGTTTAATGTAGGTTCCATTAATTTATTCAGTGCATACGACAATAATCAGATGGAATTGTCAAATATTGGAAATCCCTCACAAGCCGAGGAAATTATATTTTCACACATGATAAATTCAAGAAACTACAATCAGCCTAGAACTTTTCCACAGGCTAACACTCATTATGAAAGAGGAATTCTAAAAGATGATGATTATTATGAAAGAAATGAGTATTATGATGAATTTGAACCTATAACTCCTATCGGCCGTGAAAAAGACAATCATCCGAGAAGGGAATATGAATATTATCCCGATGATTTGACCTATGAGGAAAACACACGCAATACTTATGAATATGAACCGTATAATGATGAATATTATGCCGGTGAAAACAGGTTATATGATGATTCTTTTGGCTACAGCGAACCTTCAAACCAGCGTCCTCAAAAAAATCATCATGACGGTTTAAGAAATGGATATTCTCATGATGATTACTATTTAAACAATGACTCTGAAAGTTATTATGAGAGTAATGCTGAAAGAGATGTGCAGGATAAACAGATGGATGCCGATTCCAGCGAAAAAGTTATCCGAAGACATTTTGACAAATTTAAAAGATAATTGCAATTTTATTTTAAAAATCTTTCCAAAATTTAATTTAGGTGACTATAATGGAATTACTATGTATACAATCTCAAGAACACCCCGAATTGCCTAAAGCAGAATTGAATGCTGTAATGGAATGTGAAAACATTGAAGCCAACCTAAATGTTATCACAGAGGGATTGGTTATTTTAACTGATATTCCAGATGAGAAATGCAGCGAATATTATGAGATTCTCACAATAAGATTAGGTTACACACATGAAGTTCATGAGATTATTACAACATCTTCCAGAGACACATTAAATGATGATGTTTCATCGATTGACTGGGGGGAGTATATTGATGAGAGTTTTGCAGTACGCGTAAAAAGATTCACCTCAGAAATTGATACGGTGGCTACCGAAAGGAAAGTCGGTTCATTAATTCTTGAAAATTGCAATAACATTAAGGTAAACCTTAAAAAACCTAAATCATTAGTTAGAATAGTTGCATTTAAAGATACTGTATATGTGGCTATAGAAAAAATCAAACTAAATAAAAAACATTTCGAAGAGACAAAACCTCATAAAAGACCATTTTTCTATCCCGGATCAATGAGTCCAAAACTGGCAAGGTGTATGGTGAACTTATCAAGAGTTAAAGAGGGACAATTGCTTCTGGATCCATTTTGTGGAACTGGAGGAATATTGATTGAAGCGGGAATAATTGGTTGTAAAGTAGTGGGCTCTGATATTTACTGGAAAATGAAAAATGGAACTGCTATCAACTTAGAACATTATGGAATTACTGACTACAGAACTTTTAATTTGGATGTTCGTGAACTTAAAATGTATGAAAGAGTGGCAGCTGTTGTAACTGACCCTCCATATGGAATATCAACTACTACTGGAGATATTGACGGTGAGGATATATTTAAGGAATTCTTCAAAGCTATTTATGATAATATGAAAGATGATGCCTATTTATGTATGGCAAGTCCACATTATGTTGATTTAAAACCTATGGCGGATGATGTTGGTTTTGAGATTGTTGAACAATACGGAATTAAAATGCATAGGAGTTTAACAAGAATAATATCAGTTATTCGCAAAAAAAATCGATTGATGAAAAATAAATAGGTACATTTATATATGAGAATGAAAATTAAATGTGCTCAACACCTTAAAACTCCATAATTATTTTTTATTTATTTATATTTCGAAATTCTATTTTTTATTTTAGTTTTTCAGCAGTTTAAAAATTTTTATCATAAAAACTAATTAAAAATATTTTTTTTAATAATTAAAACTATATAATTATTCTTTGGAAAATATTTTTATTAATTGATTAATTTATTAGATTTAAATATTTTTTGCAATATTTTTTAATTGAATTTGTTAATATTATTTCTCTGTCTATTAGTTGTGCTATGTGTTTTATGGCGATGACCTAAGTTTTATTGTATGGAACAATTTTAACTATGATGGTTGCTTTTCCACATATAGCTATACATTTGTGAGTACTTGAATTTTCTCAAGTATGATGTTGGTTTTGTAGATGTGGTGAATTAGTTACAAACTAGTTTGTGTATTCTCGTCTATATTTTAGCGTACTTCATAATACTTTATACTTATTATGTTCTGTTAT
>NZ_JAUNXX010000067.1 GCF_030539555.1 Methanobrevibacter sp.
GGCGGGTCCAAAAGTCCATGGAAAACCTGCAAGTACAGAAGTGCTAGAAGAAATAGTTAGAGATTCAAAAAAAGTCATAATACTTAATCCTGAAGACAGAAACAAATGGGATGTGGTGGACAGTTGCGTTTCTTTGTATGAGGAAGTCGGGGCACAAGTATTTGAAGTCAATACATTAAACCAATTGGCTCAATTTGTAGAGCAAATGTAGGTAGTTTCATATGAAATGCAGTAAATGTGATAATCCAAAAGTCATTATTAAAAGAGAACAATCCGGTCAGCTATTGTGCAAGGAATGTTTCATTGAATCAATCGAAAAGAAAGTTATTAAAACAGTTAGAAAAGAAAAACTTCTGGATAAGGGAGATAAGGTTTTAGTGGCTCTTTCAGGTGGAAAAGATAGTGTGACCACATTGGAAATCATAAACAGTTTTCGTGAAATGAATATTATTGACTTATGTGCCGTTACTGTGGATGAAGGAATTGCTAATTATCGCCAGGATGGTGTCGACATCGCAATGAGGCATGCTGAAAGATTGGGAATCGAACATAAAGTGGTTTCACTAAAAGATGAATATGGGATCACTCTTGATGAAATAATGCAAAAAGAAAATCATAAGGGGTCCTGCACATATTGCGGCGTTTTTAGAAGAACTATCATTAACAAAGCCGCCCGTGAAATGGGAGCCACAAAAATAGCCACTGGACACAATTTGGATGATGAAGTTCAGGGAATCATGATGAATTATTTGGAGGGAAATACTGATAATCTAACTAAACTAGGTGCAAAAACAGAGTCTAAAGCTGAGGAGTTTACAGTTAAAATTAAACCTCTTCGTGAAATTCCTGAACGTGAAATAGGAGTATATGTTGTTGCAAAGAATCTTGAAGTTCACTTTGACAGCTGTCCTTATGCAATGCAGTCATTCAGAGGGGAAGTTTCAGAAGTAATCAATCAGCTGGCAGAAAAACATCCTACAATAAAATATTCGACATTAAGGGGATATGATAAAATAAAGGGAGTTCTAAAAAAAGAGTTTCAAAAAGACTATTCTCATGGCAGATGTGAGAAATGTGGTGAGCCTTCAGCAAATAGATTATGTAAGGCATGTTCTTTTTTAGAGGAATTGGGTTGTGATTAAATGACATTTACTTTAAAATACAAAGATATTAATGAGGAAAGGGAAATACCTGGTGAAGATTTTACTATTAAAGATTTATTGGATGATTTGGAACTGTCCGCCCAAACTATGGTGTCCAAACAAAACGGTGAGTTAGTTATAGAGGATACTGTAATAAATGATGGTGATGAAATTCAATTAGTCCAAATTATTTACGGTGGTTAACTTTGAAAATAAGTTATGAATGTGGGGCTTGCTTTTTAAGGCAGGCTCGTGAAGCAATGGATTTGGCATGTGATGATGAGATGCTTAAATTGGAAATTATGAATGATATTTTTAATTTCTTAGCTGATAACTTCTCAAGAGACACAAATTCCAATAAGACCGGTTCTACAATGCATAATATTATAAAAAGCAAAACCGGCTGTGAAGACCCATATTATAATGAAAAAATTCAAGGAAATGAAATAGCTTTAAAATACTTGCCTCACGTTAAAGAGATTCTAAAAGAAAATGACTGTCTAGAAAATTATGTGAAAATCGCCATCATTGGAAATATCTTGGATTTTGGAGCATTCACACTGGACGATGATATTGATGCAATCATCAGCGAATCTTTGGGAAATGATTTGGCAATCAAGGATATAGATGAGTTTGAAATTTCTCTTAAAAGTCATGATAAGGTATTGTATCTGGTGGATAATACCGGTGAGATTGTTTTTGATAAATTATTATTGGCTAAGATTAAGGAATACTGTGTGGATATCACTATTGCGGTTAAATCCGAACCGATTTTAAATGATGCCTGTATGAAGGAAGCTTTGGAAGCAGGACTGGATGAATTTGGAGAAATTGTTGAAATTGGTGCTGGAACAGTAGGTTATGTTGACAGCGAAATTTCAGATGAATTCCGACAGATATTCAATTCCCATGAATTCATAATCTCAAAAGGTATGGGAAATTATGAAGGATTGACTGAAATAGATTTATCTAGCAAAGATGTTTATTTTTTATTGTGTGCAAAATGCAATACCATTGCTCGTGATATTGGTGTTAACTTAAAAGATATGCTTCTTTTAAAAAAATAAAGTGATTTTATGATTATCGGATTAATCGGGTTTGGAAAAGTATCTCAAAACCTTGTAAAGTTAATAAGATCAGATGATATAAAATTCATAACTTCAAAAGAAAACAGGTCAAAACCAACAGTCGAAGCAATTGATAAATTCGCCATTGAGGTTTTGCCAACATTTGAGGATGTTGCATCAACATCTGACATTCTGATTTCAGCAACATCACCTAAAACCGCATTAGGCATCGCCAAACAATATGGAAAATACTTAAATGGAATATACTTGGATTTGAATAATATCTCTCCTGAAACCACTTTTGAAATCAATAAATATGTAAAATCTTTGATTGATGGTGCCATAATTGGTAAAATAGATTCAGATAATCCCACATTATTTATTTCTGGCGATAGGGCTCAGGAATTGCTTTTATTAAATGATTTTTTAAATGTTAAAATAATCAGTAACGCTGTTGGAGATGTGGCTATTTTAAAATTACTCAGAAGCTGTTATACCAAAACACTCACGGCACTTTTAATTGAAAGCTTTGAAATTGCTAAAAGAAATAATCTTGAAAACGAATTTTTTGACATCATTTGCCTTACTGAAGGAGATGATTTTAAAGATAAATCACTCTCCAGGATAAATAATACTATGATTAATCCTAAGAGAAAATCCGAAGAATTGGGAGAGTTATTTAAATGTTTCGATGGTGAAGAGTTAATAATGGTTAAAGCAGCATTGGAAAAATTTAACCAATTGTAACTTCAACCTTAAATCCTTTTTTTGCCTGTTTTATCATTCCGCTAACTGGTATAAAATGTGAATCCATAATATATCTCAAGTATGTAACTTCCTTTGCAGGCAACCTTAAATTTGTTTTAATTTTTTTGCCTTCACTTTTAAACTCAACTGAGATTTTACCTTTTTTGTCAACATAAAGATTAACGTCAATGCCTTCTTTTGTAATTTTAGTTTCAAATTTTGTTAAATTCAGTCCGGCTTCAATTTTCAGGGGAACATCATCAACTGATATATTTTCACTTCTGAATTTCTCATTAGCTTCTTTAGAGGGAAGTCCGCAACTTGCAACATACCACGCTCTATCAATCACTCTTTGAACTTTCTGATTGTTTGGAATCACACCTTCGGATTCATAGCTTATCATCAAATCCATTACCTCTTTTTTGGTAACTTCCTCTTCAATTGCACTAATTGCAAGACGTGTCATTACAGGACCATATTCTGACCTTCTAAAAACAGCCCAAATAGATTCCGGATTCCTATACACTCTTCTTTCAATGATTTCGTTAATTGTTTTTCCATTTAAATAAGCTATTTTTTCAAGGTTTCCTCTAGAGTAAGTGTTCATTCTTTTGTAAATTGCATCCCAATTTCTCTCACCGGGAATATTTCCCAAAGCAATTTCGCGTTCAAGAATTTCACAGGTGGTTTTTGGAAGCAATTTATAAACATTTGAAGGAATTGCCATTCCATTGTCCATAATGGATTGTCTAATTAACCGTCCGGAGTATTTGGATTTATCCAATTCTTTAACAATATGAAATTTTAGTTTGGATCCTAAAAATTCATTCAATGCATACCAGCGGATCTCATTTCTGTTGGTGTAATGTTTAGGCATTCCAACAAAATTGCCTTCGTCGATAAATTTCTGAGCTTTAGTTTTAATTTCATCCAGGGAAATGCTTGCTGAAGTAATATAGTCAGTAACTCCATCATCTATCATCTGTTTGAGCCTAATTGGAACGCTGTATGATAAAACCAATCTGTGGTGAAGACCTTCGAAGGACCTTACTTCATCAACACCCAAAGCCAGCACCATATCTCTACGAGCTTCAAAATCAACAAAAAAGGGAGCGTGATTTGCACTATACCCTTTATTCAAATAAACAATGACTTTTTTATCGTTTCTATCTGCAATTTTTCGAGCTTCTTTTATTAATTTTTCATGACCTTTGTGAACGGGGTCAAAATCTGCACTAATTCCAATCAATATTAACACCAAAAAACAAAAAAAGAAGGATAGTTTATCTATCCAATAATTTTAATACACCGCTTATTACTAGCCATATGCCGATTAATGAACCAAGAATAATTGGATTTGCAAGGTATGTTCCAATAATAATATATAATACGCCAAGGATAATTCCACTTATTCCAATATAAAACCCATATCTGCTAGTACGATTATTAATAAGTGAGGCCAATCCGACAATAATCAACATTATCCCTGCGAAATATAGGGAAATTTCAGTTAAAAATCCAAGTAATGTAGGATTAAATATTAAACCAATACTTAATAATAACAATATTAATCCTAAAAGCAAATCGATTATCGCACCACTAGTATTATAATCAATTATTGATACTCCCACAACGAGTAAGTAGATTGATACTAATAATACTGATAAACCGATTAAGGAACTTACTCCTATAACTCCAAATATAGGAAATATAATGATTATCAATCCTAAGAGTATAGCCAGTAGACTAATAAATTTAGTTTTCATATTTTCCTCCAATTATTAATTAATATTTTAAAATATTTAATATATTGGGATATGCTTTATCTCAACTGTTGAGCTGTTCATATCTGAATTTTCGATTTGAGCTAACCATTCATTTTTACATTCGCATTCGTATTCAATCTTGCTTTGAGTTAAATTATTAGCTATTATCATATGCTTCAAATCTTTATTGCATTTTTTACAGTTATATGGGCCACGTCTAGACCCAAATCCGGATGTGTCAAGAAGTGCAGGTATATCTAATTCGTCTCTAACAGTATTTATTATTTCAATACATGACCAGATCCACGGCGGTTGGTATGCTCCTTTTCTCCAGAACCTTTCAATAACTGTGCCTCCATGAATTGTTGCAGGACAAAATGAAAGTCTATTGACTCCTATTGAATCACAGTATTTTGCTGTTTCAATTGCTTCTGTTATTGCTTGGTATTCGGATACTAAAATCGGCTTAACAAATATATATGCTTTTGATTTTAAATTGTATCCTTTAGTTTTGGATAATTTTTGCATCAATTTAACCGCCTTTTCAAAGTCATCACGGGTGAAGCCTTTATTAATTTTTTTAAGTCTTATATAATCATCATATGTTTCAAGGCCAATGCTGACTTCGAATAATGTGTCTCCAATTATCTCAAAAATCTCATCAAGTACCTCTTCTTTTACATATTCTGGTCTTGACTCAACAACAATTTCCTTAATATTACCTAAATTCATTAATGTTTTTAAAATTTCGTCACGTGCCTCTTTTGGAAGTTCATAGGGATTTAGGAAACTTCCTGAAGCGAATAATTTGACTGAAATTTTAGCCTCTTCATCTATTGGGTGTCTTTGAAGATGTTCATTAAAAATTCTTAAAATAGTTTCGGTGTCTATTGGTTCCAATGTACAATCTGAAACATAACTGCACATTGTGCATCCTCCACTGTCTCCAAGTGCCCATGCACAGCCTGGTGTTGGCAATATGATAAATAATGTTTTTGCAACACCATTATAGGTCAAATCATCGTTATACCAGCTTGCTCCAACTTGTTCTGGAGTTTTTGGATCTTTTCGCTCAAAAGCTCTTTGCCTTATTTCTTTTGTTAGTTTTTCAATTTCCATTATAAATACCTGCAATAAAATAAATGTAATATTATATTATTGTGCTTTTTTATAATTAAAAATTTTGTTAGAAAAATAGTTTAGTTAATAAGTTGTGTATAAATAGATAAAAAAATAAAAAAAGAAAAGAAGTAAGCAAGTTTAGAAACTTGCAATTACGTCTCCTAATAATTTAATGGATTCTTCTACGTTTTTACCAACAGGGGATCCTGCCACGTATTGAGTTACACCCATTTCAGCTAAGCCTTCAATTTTTGGAATGAACTCATCAGGAGTACCACATACGGAGAATGCATCGAGTGCGTCATCGGTTACAGCACCAATAGCTCCACCGAAGTCACCTTTAGCTAAGAATGCACCCATTTGTTCGTTGAATCCTTCAGGTAATCCGTGTCTTTCGATAACTGGAGGTGGGGAACCTGCTGCAATAAATGCAACTACAATTTTTGCTGCGTTTTTAGCTGCATCAGAGTCTGCACCAATGGATGTTGCAGTGTATGCACCTACATCAAATGCTTTGTCTCCACCAGCTGCTTCAATACCTTTTTTAATCATAGGCATAGCTGCTTCGTAATCTTTAGGGTTGGAAGCGTTAATTAATACACCATCTGCGATTTCTCCAGCAGTTTCTAACATTTTAGGTCCTTGAGCACCCATGTAAATAGGGATGTGTTCTTGAACAGCTTTTGCTCCACCTAATGCTGCACCAGCTTCGGTTTTTCCTCCAGCTAATAAGGTGTTAATGTCAGCGATTGCTGCTTTAATAGTGGATACTGGTTTTTCCCATGCGATTCCTAAAGCATCGAAAGTTGCTTTGTCACCAGGACCAATACCGAAGGTTGCTCTTCCTTCTGAGATTTCGTCAATGGTTGCGATAGCGGAAGCGGAAATTGCAGGGCTTCTTACGTATGGGTTGGTTACACCAGGACCCATTTTAATGGTTTCAGTATTTGCTGCAATTAATGCTAAGGTTTCGTATACGTTTTTATTGTTGTAGTGGTCTGTGATCCAAGCGTATTCAAAACCAACGTCTTCTGCTAATTTTACTAATTTTACTAATTCATCTAATGGTATTTGAGGTACGAATTCTATACCGAACTTCATATTTTATCACCAATAATATCTTTGGTTAGGCAATATATAAAGTAATTATTATTTGAATTAGATAGAAAGTTTTAAATATAATCTATGTTTTTCATTCGGTTACGTTATAATAAAAATAGTGGTATTAATAAAAATATTATTTGTAATACTTAATTTGTTTTAATGGTTACCAATGAATATTTTAAAAATTTTATTGACATTTTTGTTATATTTTTACTAATTTTAATTATATTCTAATTAATTAAGATTATTTTAATTTTATTTCTATATTTTATCATTTATTTAAATTATAAATATGCTTTGCAATAATTTTTAATTAATTTTGTTAATATAATGTCTGTATGTATTAGATGTGCTATGTGTTTTATGGCGTTGGTTTAAGTCTTATTGTATTTACAATTCTGACTATGATGACTGCTTTTCCGCATATAGCTATAATTTATCATGTTTATTGTATTAATTAAATTGTTAATTATTATCTATGAATGTGCTTTGTGAGTACCTGAGTTTTTCGGGTATGATGTAAGTTTTGTAGATGTGGTGAAATTTGATTATAGAAACTTTTGTATCAAATTTTAGTGTATATTACTCGTCTATATTTTAGCGTACTTCATAATACTTTATACTTATTATGTTCTGTTAT
>NZ_JAUNXX010000117.1 GCF_030539555.1 Methanobrevibacter sp.
AAAGAAGGTACTGTTAATGTTGGTGAAAACATTACTGGTCTTGATTTAGAAGCTGGTGAATACACAGTCAACTTAACCACTATGGTTAACGGCAATTACACATCCAGTAACTATACCTCTAAGATTACTGTTAAACCTGCAAACTCAACTGTTAGTGCTGAGGATGCTGTTGCAAGCTTCGGTGATGCCGTTTCAATTCAGGTTTCATCAGCCAATGCAACTGAAATATCCTACAGTATCATTGACGCTAATAATAATGCTGTTGCAAACGGCACTGTAAAACCAGGTAGTCCAATCAGTGTTTCTGATTTGGCCGCTGGTGATTACACTGTCAGTTCAACCACTGTTGTGGACATCAACCATACAAGTGTATCCAACAGTTCCAAACTGCATATCAGGCATGTTGTTTCAATTGTTATTGCTCCTGTAACTGGCTATGTCGGAGAAATGGTCAGCTTCACTGCACAGTTCAAATACGAGAATGGAGATCCTGTTAGTGGAGGTACTGCCGGTTTAACTATCAAATATGAGGATAAAGAACTCCTTGCAGCTTCCATGTATTCAATCTTAAGTGCGGATGAATCCACCTCCGTTTCAGACGGAAAGGCTACATTCAATGTCAAACTCGGCGATCCGGGCATCTACCCATATGTTGTATCATATTCCGGTGATGATGCGGATGATGTTCAATCAGAATCAACACTTACAGTTCTGAAAGTGAACACTGCGGTTTCAGGCGTTGACGTTTCAGGAAAACCTTCTGATAAAAAGGACGTTGCAGTTACTGTTTTAGATCAGGACAAAAATCCTGTTGCTAACGGAACAGTTACTTTGACATTAAATGGAAAAACATATAATGCTACTGTGGAAAACGGCCAGGCAGTATTAAGCATCGAATTGCCAAATCCTGGAAGTTATAATGCAACCGTAACCTATAACGGTAATGACTATTACAATTCCAGTTCATCATCAATTGCTGTTGATGTTGAAAAGGTTAACACCAATGCTCCTTCAACTGATGATGTCAGCGGAAAAGCAGGTGAGAAAACTGACATCCCAGTCAAATTCGTTGATGAGAACGGCAATCCAGTCAAAAACGGTACTGCTACATTGACTGTTGATGGTAAGACATATACCGCAGAAGTCATCAACGGCGTTGCAACATTTAAAGGTGTTGTGATTCCAGATAAAGACACTGTGGCGGATGTTTATTATCAAGGAAACGACTACTACAACGCAAGTTCTGCAACAATTTCCATTAAAGTCAAACATGACAATAATAACACTGAACCTGACAACAACGATACGGATGAGAATAAAACCACCAAACACGTTTCATCTGAGATTGCTGACGCTAACGCAACAGGTAATCCAATTGCAATGATGTTACTGGCATTATGTGCACTGGTTATCACATATCGCAAAAAATAAAACTTTAAAAGAGGATTTATTTTAAATTCTCTTCTTTTTTTAATTTGCATTTAACCAGAATCTTTCAAAAAACTTGTTGATTTGAAATTTTTTGATGAAAAATCAAAAAATCAATTTTGGCGAACACTCATTATATCAATCATGAAGTTTTTCAGTCTTAATGCAGTGATAATGATTAAGGACAATAGATTTCATAATTTTTAATGCACTGTTGATTAAATCAAAAGTAAATCGATAAGTATAATTTTAAGGAAGTGTTTTTTATATTAACTGCAATGATATTAAAAACCAATTTACATTTTAACTGTGCATGTATATCAATACTTTTCAAAATTAAGTTTTAGATACTGAAATGTGAACGTTAATGTAAATCTGACTTGAGTATTCTGTTGGGTAATGTTATATTAATAGTTGATTTTCACGTTTCATTTTCTCACATTGTCGGTCAGTGCAAATTATCAAGATCGCCCATATAAGGAAAATTAACTCAGATTCTAATTAATTATATATAATTTGAAAATTAGATTATTAATTAATTATATAATTTTAGAGAGGAGTTTTTATGAAAAGGGCATGCGAAAGTTGTCATACTTATGTTCTCTCTACACTACTTTTTTTAGAAATCATGATAATTAAATATTTTCATTTATACTGGGTGAAACTGGGATGGTGGAAATACAAATCCTGAACATCTACTATAATCACTGACATAACCTGAACCAACTAATGATGCAAAGGTAACTACTTGAGTATTATTGGAAAAGTTGAGGGTAAGATGCTGATATTATTTATAAACAATTGATGACAAGCAATTATTGTTACGCCAACTCCAACATGAAGCTGGTCAAAAGGAACCAAAAGTTGCATAATCCAGATTCGCCCTTGCTGATTGGGGAAGTTAAAGATGGTGATGTTGTAAAAGAGGTTAATGAACCCAGCTATATTGATTCACAAACTAGGTTGCTTTGATTTTTAGTTTTGCAATATTGGGGTATGTTTATATTAAGAGAAAATTACATTTTCAATAGAGACAATCTCTGCTTTACCTGCATTCAATACTATTGAACTGGCCCACATTATGGAAGGCGAGGAAGTTTAATGTACAAGATTGTGTTTAAAGAAAAGTTTACGGCTTCGTTTATATCTTCTTCGTTTGGATGACCTCTATGAACGAATTTAAATTGTCCTCTGCAATGGAATTCTCTATCATCCATGTTTAATCCACATTTTTCAGCTTCTTTTTTTATTTGCTTATAGGTTGATTCGATAAGAGCTGCGGATGAGACATTAACAATACTTCCAACATTCACATCAATATTTTTGAGGAATTCCTTGACTTTTGAATCTGCTCCAGCATTATATACACTATTTCCCAAGAACAATATGTCAACATCTT
>NZ_JAUNXX010000118.1:0-2542 GCF_030539555.1 Methanobrevibacter sp.
GCATTGATGCGAACAGTTCTTTCCAATTTTGATGAATACATCAATATCAACCTGGAAGAAATATTCAATTCAGATGAATTCAACAAACTGGCTGATAAAGACATATTCAAATCAAACAAGAATTTTACATATTATTTTGAGAACATGAAAAACGGAGAATATAATAATCGGGAAGTACTAAAAACTATTTATAACGATTTCAATTTTGATTCACAAATCATAACTGATTTGGAATCCGTTAAAGATGAAATTTCAAGATTAAATATTATGCCAAATAAAATAATTGAGGATAATCACTACCTTAAAAAGGTCAATTTAGAGTTAAGTGAAGAATTAAAAGAAATCAAATCCTCAAAGTCATGGAAAATAAAAAATAAATTCAAATTATAAGGGGAGATTAAATGCATAAAAGTTCAATGTTAAAAATGGAATATTTCAAAACCACTTATTTAAATCCTAATGATAATCTAAAAATACTTGATATTGGTTCTTTTGACAAGACTGGCAATTACAATTATGGAATGGTATTAAACGAAAAGAATTGGACATACCACGGCCTAGATTTAAAAGAAGGAAACAATGTAGACATCATAGTTGAAAATCCTTATGACTGGCAAGAAGTTGAAGAAGAGTCATATGATGTGGTTATTACCGGCCAAGCACTTGAGCATATTGAATTTTTCTGGTTAACATTAGAACAGATTAACAGAGTGTTAAAACCCGGAGGATTCTGCTGCATCATAGTTCCTAGTGCCGGCCCAGTCCATAAAAATCCGTATGACTGTTATAGGTTCCAAGACGATGGTGTTAAAGCGTTAGCCGAATACATTAAACTTAGAGTGATAGAATATGGAACCACAGATGCTTCAAACTCAAACCCATGGTTTGACAGTTACGTTATAGCAAGAAAACCAGATAAAGGCAGCAAAGAAGAATTAGAAAACAGAATGGACGATATTGAACGTAAAATGGATTTAATTTTAGAGAAATTGAAAGGATAACATGTATAAGATTTCAATTATTGTACCTGTTTTTAATGTGGAAGACACACTTCAAGATGCATTTGACTCCATCAAATCACAGACAATAGGCTTTGAAAATTTGGAAGTGATTTTTGTTGATGACAAATCAACCGATGACAGTTCAAACATCATTAAAGATTATTCAAACAAATACAATAATGTTAAAGCAATTTGCCTTGAAGAGAACAGCGGATTTGCAGGCAGACCTAGAAACATAGGTATTGAAAATGCAACTGCAGATTATTTGATGTTTTTAGATCCGGATGACCTCTTTTTAGAAGATGCCTGTGAACTCCTTTATAATAACATCACAGAAAACAATCTGGAATTAGTTTCAGGAAACTACAACATTAATAGAGACTCAAAAATTGAGAGAAATAATTGGAATATCCTGGAACTTGAAGATAGTGAATCTTCACAAGTTGATACAATTGAAGATAACTTCAACATGCTTCTTACAACACCTTCCGTTTGGTCCAAAATATTCAAAAAAGAATTCATTTTAAATGAAAAAATTGAATTTCTAGTTGGTGTTCCTGCACAGGATTTAGTATTTGTCTCAGAAGCGCTTCTTAAAGCCGAAGGAATTAAATTTATCAACATTCCCGTTGTTGAGTATATCCCCCGCCAGAGTGGCAAATCTGTAACATCCAAAAAAAGCAAAAGCGTTCTTGCAGGTTTTATTAAATCATACACTGCACTGTATGATATTGCAAAAGATTACAATGAAGATTATGCATGGATTGGACCAAGAAATCTATATTTCTGGATTAAACAATTTTGTCTAAGCGATTTGAAACTAAACGACAAGGTTGATTTATTGTATATGGCAAATCCTCTTTTTGAAGAGTTTATCGCTTCAAATAAACTGAAACCTCCAGAATATTTGGATGAATTTTTTTACTTGATAAACAAAAAAGATTTTTTAAATGCTTCCAAATTATCCGATAAACTAGACTTTAATTATGATGAAAAAATTATCATGGACAAAATTAAAGAAAAAAGAATTTTCATGTTGTTTTTCGGTTTTGATGTTGAAATCGGAGGTCTTGCAAAGGCAACATTTAACCGTGCAAATCTATTAACCCAACATGGATATAATGTGACTTTGCTAAACATTGATAAAAGAAAAAATAGCGAATATATCACAGAATTCTTCCACAACAATAACTATTTAAACGAATCTGTCAATCTCATAAATATTTATGATTATTATTCTTTAAAAAACACTCAGGACAAATCAATAAACCCTAATCAGGAAAATTACCTGATTACTAAAAAAATAGAAAAAACAGATAAATCCACGGTTTTAAATCATTATTCAACCAATTTAAGTAAAAATTTAGTTAAATCTAAACATTACTTAAACAATTATTACTGCATTACTCATTATCTTAACGGGACCACAATTCGAGAAGAATTTTTCACAAATGACAGATTTAAATTTCTAGAAATAACCCATGAATCTTCATATACATTATATGATCGACTTTTAAATATTGAAATTAGATTTAAAGACA
>NZ_JAUNXX010000118.1:2552-2813 GCF_030539555.1 Methanobrevibacter sp.
ATTTTATGATTATTTTATGAATGAGATTCTTTTTAAATGTGAAAATAAACCGTTTTTAATAAATGAAAATTCAGGAATTATGCCTAATTTCAACAACATTGACTCCAGTCTTGCATATAAAATTGCAAGCATTCACACAAACCCGTATTCTGGAGAACACCACTATGGAAGCCCTATAAGAGAGGATTTTACAATTTTAGAAAATGTTAAAAAGCTGGACCATGTTGTTGTATTAACTGAAGGCTTAAAAGAGGATTTGGT
>NZ_JAUNXX010000119.1 GCF_030539555.1 Methanobrevibacter sp.
TAAATTTTACTAAAAGTAGTAGATAATTTGAAGTGTGTTATGCCAACAGCAACATAAAGTTAGTTAGAAAAAACCAGAAACTGCATAATCCTGATTCTCCATTATTGATTGGGGATGTTAAAGAGGAGTATGTTGTAAAGGAAATTAATGAACCTTCATATATTGATGCACAAAGCAGATTATTTTGATTCTTATTTTTACCGAAAACTTTATGTATGATGTTTTTTTCACTACAATTTTACGATATGGCTTCAACAAGCTTTAAATTCAATAATGAACAATATATTTTCAGTTAAAAAGCCTTCAATTGAAACTATTTGGAATGGATTAATTTAGTTATTTCATGGAACATGTCCAATCCCTTGGAATAATATCATTAGTTCCATTAAATTGTTTATGTTCAATACCATGGAACATGTCCAATTTGATAGAACAAATTAATTTGTTCCATGAAATAGTTTTTGTCCGATTTGATGGAACATGTCCAATAACAAAAAACATATTAAATGGTTAACATAGAATATTATTAAACAAAAGGAAGTTTTTAAAATGATAATAATGCCAGTTTCAATGCCAAAAGATATTGACAAATACTTTTTTAACAGAACAAAGGATATTAACATGATTAACACTCAGTTATCTACAGTAAAATTTGATATTCCGCCACAACTGTTAATAACAGGATATCGTGGTGTTGGTAAAACATTTCTGCTTAAAAAAATATTAAATGATCAAAATAGTGACATATTATCCGTGTTCATTGATGTATCTGAAATAATGGGTAGGCAAAAAGGAAATTTAACCGAAGAGAAAGTTTTAAAAGAACTTTTAAGTGCTATTGATGATGAAATTTCACAAAATAAAACATCTTACAAAAAATGGGTGAGTAAAATAACTTCAAATTTTAAAAAATTGGGATTGAAAAATTATGATTTTTCAGATGACGTAAATGTATTTGACATACCGATTCCAGTTATTTCAGATAATTATGACAAATTATCTAAATTTGTAATGGAATTGCCTCAAAAGATAGTTGACTCATCAGATGAAATAAATGGTTTTATAATCGTCATTGATGAATTTCAATTGCTTAAAAATGTTGAAGACCCTGAAGCGTTCTTTTGGTTGATAAGAAGTTTTACACAAAAGCAATTCAATGTGGGATATGTTTTCACTGGTTCAGTTTCAAAAACATCAGACATAATAAACATGATCAATGGTCCGGAAGGAGCATTTGGTGGAAGATTAATACAAATAAACATAGAACCATTTACTTTCGAGGAAACAAAAAGATATATTGATGAAAAATCAAACAACCTAAAATTCACTGATGAAGGATTTGAAAGATTCTATGCATGTACAAGAGGAATTCCTTTATATATAAACAGTTTATCAACAGTATTGCCCAATAATATTATTTGTGATGAAAATATCATAAAACAAACACTTCAATTAAATATAGATCAAATTGCAATAATGTGGATATATATTTGGGGAAGATTGTCTCAGGGAGAAAAGGATTTCATAATCTATTTGTTGGAACATGATGGTGCATCAAGACACACTTTAGATAATGAATTGGGATATTCCAAATCAAGTATTACCCGATTCATTGATACTTTATCCAATCAGGGGATAATTGAATTTAACCAGGATAAACAATTTGTTTTAGCCGATAAAATGTTAAAATTATGGTTAAAAATTAAATTTGAAACAACTGGTTTCTATCCGCTTTAATTAAAACCAGCCAGTATTGATCTGTTTGCATCAAGATTATACCATTTTTGTGGCCTACCTCGATTATTTGATTTTTTTAAGGATTTCTTAATAAAATCAGAATTATCTTTAAAAAGGTCTTTAGAAGATATGCTTACTTCTTTTTCTTCTAACTCTCCTTCTTGAATGATATTCGAGAAATGCATTGAAATATTGGCTGAAGTTGTTCCAAATATTTCTGCTACGACTTTTTGACTTGACCATAATGTTTCATTCCCTATTATAAACTCAGCTTCTATATCGTTCTGTTCGCTTTTGTATAATAACTTTTCAATAAGTTTGAATTCGGCATACGCTTCCTCCTAGGTTTAATTTAAAAAATACATGATTGATTTTATATATGGTATTTATGATTATATTCAATTTTTGTAAGAGCATTTGATTAATAATATTTGTTCGTTAACTATCGAACAAATTGTACTAAAAAGTAGTTGATAATTTCGCTACTTTTTAATCATTTTTTGTTCGTATTGTTTGCAACAAGTTTGATTTTGTAGTAGATAATTTCTATACTGTTATGCCAACAGCAACATGAATCTTGTTAAAATGAATTAAAAGTTGCACAATCCGGATTCTCCACTTTTAATTGAAAAAATTAAGTATGGTGATGTTTTAAAGGAAATTTTAGAGCTTAACTATATTGAAACCCGTGAAAAAGTTGCAAATCCTAGCAGTACTTTTCAATCAACTTGGTTCCTGCTGATTGCTGTTGTATTCAAGTAGTCTTCCGACATGACGAGTTTCAAAGAACATATCTTTTTTAGCCAGAATAATGATAATTGTAACTACTGTTATTACTATTGTCTCCAGGCACTTTGTCTCTGGTGTCAACGCTATTTTCTCCTGCATGAAATTGACGAAGAAATGGAATATCATGCAAGCTAATATTGAACGGTCGCTTTCAAGATAGACCCATGTAATGACAAATCCCATAGGGATTCCACTCACAAAAAAGTTAATCACATAAAGAAGATTCACCATAAGTCCTGCCTGGTATGTTCCTTGAATGAATAATAACGGAAAATGCCAG
>NZ_JAUNXX010000120.1 GCF_030539555.1 Methanobrevibacter sp.
AGTTTTAGCATCTAAAGTACCCACAGCACCATATTTAGTATCATAATAGAAACTGTAAGAAATTGTATCTCTTACATAATTAAAGATAGCTTTTGCTTTTGCTTTTTCTGAAGTCAATCCGCTGGTCAATTTAGTAACTAACTGCTTAATTTTAGCATTATTAACTTGACAATTTGTTGAAGCAGCAAGATATGATGCTAAATTGGTAACTGTATTTTTAGAGTTTAGATTACTAGTTGTTGATTCGGATAAAGCTTTAATGGTAACATAATTAGGCATAGTATTTTGATTACCATAGAATGCTACAACACGAGCAAATGCATAAACTAAACCTTTATATCCAATGGTTCCTACTTTTGAACTTACAGAATTCAGCATTCTACCAGCTGAATCTGCAGTTTTTACCACACTTTTTGCAACAGAAAGATAATCATATAAATTACCGGCATAACTTGCAGCACCAGGTTTGAGTGGATTTGCAATATGATTTATTGCAATATCTGCTTTACTGCCGGATTTTAAGTTTATGATAGCTTTAGATGCCAAATATAAATAATCTGCAGTAGAATATGTTGTACCACCAATTTTTACATAATTAGGTAATTTTTCATTATTTTCCACATAGTTTTTCACATATTTGGATGTTGTAATAAGTTGGCTTAAAGTAACTTTATTGTCAACAATAATCTTTGATGCACCAGAAGTTGATTTAAGTGTGAATTTGATTGTGTGGGCTCCCTTAGCCAAAACACCTAAATTAACTTTAGCATAACCAGTTGAAGTAGTTTTAGTTGAATAGGTCTTTTTACCATCCAAAACAAAAGTGATTTTGGTATTTTTAATAGGATTACTGTTACCGTCTACTGCTTTAACTGCAAAAGAAGCAGTTTTACCAATAGAAACATAAGTTGGGTTGGTATATACAAATTTAATTCCATTTACAAACACTTTATTGGATATAGAACTGGATTTATAGTAATCATCACTAACAACTGATTTAATAGTATATGAACCTACATTAAGATAAAGAGGTATTGAAGCAAAGCCCTTGGAGTTAGTATTATATGTATAGGATTTACCATTGATTGTAAACTTAACCCCTACATTTTTAACGGCATTACCGGATTTGTCTTTCACAATTACCCTGAATGCAGACCCATCTTTATATTTGATGCTTATATTTTTTGCAGACACATAAACTTTATTATTGGAAATACTGATTGTATTAGTATCATATGCAAAATATTTGGAACCGGCACTTGAATGAATAAATTTAACAGTATATTTGCCAGGTTTTAGATTACCTACTGAGAATCCTGCACAACCTTTTGAGTTAGTTTTTGTTTTATAAATTTTTCCATCAACAATAAATCTAACATCCTTATTGACTGCCACATTATTCACATCTGAGTATAGTAATTTAACAATGAATCTTGATCCATCTTTATAACCCATTGATAACTTTGAAGATTTGAATGTATAAATTGGATCGTTAACTATTAGCTTAGCAGATCCTGAAGATGCATAAAAATTACTGGATCCTTCAAATGAATAATCAATATTGTAAGTACCTTTTGAAAGAGCAGGAATAACAATGCTAGCTTTCCCATTCTTGTCAGTCACAGAGGTTACTGTTTTATTGTTATACTTGAAGTATACAGTTCCATCTTTAATCTCCTTATTGTGTTTGGATTTTAGGGAAACATAAAATACATATTTAGTTTTAGTAGCTATGTAAGTAGTTGATGGACTGTGAGAAATTTTAGAGCCATCTTTTTTAACCAAAATTTTATTGGACAATTTTTCCTTTGAATATGGATTAATTGATGAGATTACATGACTGCCAACTTTCAGATATATGTTTAATCTTGCAATTCCCTTTGCATCAGTAGTTCTTTTATAGGATTTTCCATCAACAGTGAAAGAAACAGCAGTATTTGCTAAAGCTGCACCATCCCTTAAGAATTTTGCATTATATAAAGAATAGTATCCGTAATATTTAGTTATATCATTCCCACTTACAGAATGAAAGACCTTGACGGTCTTTGAAATAGAAGATTTGGAATATTTGGAATTACCAGAATAAGCTGCCATAACACTGTATTTACCCACTTTTAGAGCAGGGGTCTTAATTGTTGCAGTACCGTATCTGTTAGATAATGCAGAATATATTTTTCCATTTACTTTCAAAGCAATTTTTTGACCAACAATGGCTTTGCCGGATTTGTCTTTCAAAGTAACCTTGAATACAGTGCCAAGTTTACTGTAACTAGTATCCGCTATGGATAACTTAGTTGAAGTCTTGCTTGCTGATAAAACATCAGATGAACTGGAACTGGTAGAAACAGCGCTACTTTCATTTGAAACGGCCAAAACATCCCCATCTTCCTCATCATCTGTAACAGGAGTTTGTAATTTTCCGTCATCATCCTCATAACTTGAATTGTTTGTACTTGATAAAACAACGCTAGAAGGATAACCTTTCAAATTATCATCATGAGAATTAACTATATTAGTTTCTGAGATAGAAACCTCGTTAGAAATTTCTAATTTATTTTGTAATGATACTGTGTCAACACTATCATCTAAATTTGAATATTCTTTAACTGAAACATTAGTTGTATCCATTGCACTAACAGCACCCATTAAAAGGAAAAATGTTAATGCCAGTGATATAATTAATGTCCTATTTTTAATCGAAATTTTTCCACCTCTTGGTTCTCATTACGAAAATTTTATAGTAAAATATGATTATACTAAATATATAGCAATTCATAATGAGTAGGTAA
>NZ_JAUNXX010000068.1 GCF_030539555.1 Methanobrevibacter sp.
TTCTGCATCATTTCCCATATTCACACAGCAAAATGCGGCCTTATAATTGAAATTTGTTATTAGTTCCAAATCATCTTCAACTTTACTTTCATAGCCTATGCAGTCCCTATAGTTTTTCAATGCATCCCCATATTCTCCAAGTTCATACAATGCATCTCCTTTTGCATTAAATCCTATTAGAGTATCTTCGTTTTGAAGAGATTTATTTAAGTATTCGAGCGCTTCCTTATTTTTGCCTGTTTTTTGAAGCATTTGGCCTTTATACAAATCATATTCATTGTCGATGCCATATTTCTCTTCATATTGATTAAGGTATGTCAATGCATCATCATAACTTTTAGATTTGATTAACAACTTAATTTTACTCATTAAAACTTCTTTTTTGCTGATGCGAGGTTTTTCAATATTTTGATAAGAATCATATTTGTTTAGAGCTTCATCAAGGTAATTTAAAGATTCTTCCAATTTTCCTTTGTTTAATTTTGAGAATGCTTTATCACAGAGCACATTTATTGAATAGGGTTGCTGTTTTAAGTATTGGTCGAAGTATTTTTCACCATAATCTCCATTGTCATGAGATTCATCATAATACTGGTAATATATCCCTTTTTCTTCAGTAGCAGGCAAATAACCATCATCAATCAGCAAATCCAATATTTTAAGGTAATCTTCAACATCATCTTTTCCATGTCTTTTCCTGGCTAGTTTAATGGCCTCTTCATAATCGTTTTCAATAATGTATTGCTTTGCTTTCTCAATAGCATTGCTCATTCGCATCATCCTTTTAAATTAAAATTTTCTTTTCAATATACTATTGACTATTTTCCAATATAAATTTTTAGGTGTACCCAAACTTTATATATGATAAAAACAGATAGATAAACATGTTTAGGTATACCTAAATCTAGGTTTTTAAAGCTTAAACTAAAAAATTTTTTTAGTGTGGAACAATATTTTTCTAAAAGTATTGTTCCTAAAAAGTTAATGGAAAATGGGAGAAACGTTAATGACAGAATTAATTGTAGGATTAGCGGGAAACCCTAATGTAGGGAAAACTACTGTCTTCAATCAATTAACTGGTATGCGACAACATGTCGGTAACTGGCCTGGAAAAACTGTTGAAAGGGCAGAAGGTCATTTCAAGCACGGAAGTTACGACTATGATGTAATAGATTTACCTGGTAATTATGCATTAAGCGCTCATTCTATGGAAGAAATCGTATCAAGGGATTTCATTGTAGATGATGAGTCAGATGTTATTGTTAATGTAGTGGATGCAGCTAATCTGGAACGTAATTTATATTTAACCGTGCAAATGATGGAATTGGGCGCCAATTTAGTAGTAGCGCTTAACATGAATGATTTTGCAAAGAAAAAAGAACACATAATAAATATTGATTTGATGAGTGAATTATTAGGTGTTCCGGTAGTTGAAATCAATGCAAAAACTAAAGATGGTTTTGAAAAATTGCTGACAACAGTTGAAAGGCAATCAAAAAAACCGATAGACTCTAGCGAAAAATTATCATATGGAAATGATATTAAAGGCCACTTAATGGACTTGCAGTCAGTAATTGAACAGGACAGTAATCTATTGGATGTCCCATCAGTCTGGACTGCAGTTAAACTATTGGAAAAAGATACAATAGTTATTGAGAAGGTTCACGGATCTTCAAAAAGTTCTCAAATTTTTGCTGAGGTAGATAAAGTAAGTAAGCATTTATACGATGTTTACAATGAAGGTCCCGAAGAAGTTATCGCAAATGCAAGATATGCATTTATCGACGGTTTGATAAAAGAAGCAGTCCAAAAACCGGCCGTTGAAAAGGAAACCATGACCGATAAAATCGACAAGATTGTTACAAATAGGTTATTGGCTCCGTTCATATTTATAATTATAATGTGGGTAATGTTCCAATTGACATTCACCATCGGTGCTCCTTTTCAGGACATGATTGATGAGGCATTTGGTGCACTAGGAGAATTTGTCGCAGGATTCATAGCAAATGAATATCTATCCTCCTTCATCTGTGACGGTATCATCGGGGGAGTCGGAGGTGTTCTCACTTTCTTGCCAATTATTATTCTGATGTTTTTATTCTTAAGTATTTTAGAAGACTGCGGTTATCTTGCAAGAGCTGCATTTACTTTAGACAAGTTAATGCATAAAATTGTAGGACTTCACGGTAAAGCATTCATTCCAATGATTTTAGGATTCGGTTGCGGCGTGCCTGCTATTATGGCAACAAGAACCATGGAAAATGAAGGAGACCGTATGCTTGCAATGATGCTTGTACCGTTCATGTCATGTACTGCAAGACTGCCAATTTATGCTATTTTTATAGGTGCATTTTTCGCAGAAAATCAAGGTACCATGTTACTTACAATTTATTTATTAGGTATTGTTGTAGCGCTTATTGTTGCAGCCATCCTTAAAAGAACCATGTTTAAAGGATTATCCACTCCATTTGTAATGGAACTGCCAACATACAAAGTTCCGTCCATAAAAGGAGTCTTGTTACACACTTGGGAAAAAGTAAAAGGATTTTTAAGAAAAGCAGGAACTATCATTCTTGCATGTTCAATCGTTTTATGGGCTTTAAGCATATTCCCATTAGGTGTTGAATACGGATCTGCCGACAGCATATTAGGTATTATCGGTTCAGTTATTGCTCCAATTTTTGCCCCATTAGGATTTGGAACATGGCAAGCAGCTGTAGCAATCATTGCAGGATTAGCCGCTAAAGAAGTTGTTGTAGCTACCTTTGGTACATTAGCAGGTATGGAAGAGGATGATGAAGAAGGAATTACAAGTTTAGTGCATGATACTTTCACTCCATTGTCTGCATTTTCATTCATGGCATTTACATTGCTTTATACACCATGTTTCGCAGCAATCGGTGCAATCAAACAGGAAACCAACAGTTACAAATGGGCATTTACCATGTGTGGAATCACATTGGTTACCGCATACATCGTTTCATTCCTGATTTATAATGTCGGTTTACTTGCAGGATTTGGATAGTGATATAATGCGCAGCAAAAGTGGAATTAGAGGCATAAAAATGCCGAAGGATGATGATTAAATCTTAATTATCATTCTTTAATTTATTAAAAGGTGAAAAAATGAGAACATTAAATGATGTACAACCTGGCGAAACAGTGAAATTAGTAAAATACCATGATAGCGGTGACGTGGGTTTGAGAAGACACTTATTAGGAATGGGTTTTGTTAAAGGAGTAGAAATAACTATTAAAAAAGTTGCTACATTAGGAGATCCAATTGAGATGAGTGTAAAAGGATATGATGTTTGCCTTCGAAAAGAAGAAGCCAAAAACATTGAAATTGAATAAAATCTCAAGTTATCAGTTATTTTTTTTAAGGGTGTTTAATTATGAAATGTCGTATTTGCGGTTTTGAATTTGATGAAACAAAATTAGAAAATCGTGGTTGTGTTAGCTGTGGAAAACATGATCACTGCAATCAAATTCATTGCCCCAATTGTGGATTCGGCAACCACCCCGAATTTGATGAAGAATTTGAATTTATTAACAAACTTAAAAATGGAATCAAGTTAAGAAGGAAAGCTACAAATTAGTTTTTAAAAGGAGATTATTAAATGAGACATGATGAATTTTTTGATAAATGTTATGAGCATAAACACGTATTACTTTTTGCAGCGGGAATTGCAACTGCAGTCGTTGGTAAAAAAATTTTAGAATCCGAAACTGTAAAAGACGCTGCAACAAAAGGTATGGCCTCTGTCATTGCAGCCAAAAAAGATGCGGAAGAATGCTTCCAAGATATGAGAGAAAATGCAGAAGACATTGTAGTTGATGCTCATCAAGAGGATAAAAAAGAAATATACATAGAAGATGAAGAATAAGGTAGAAAAATGAAATATCAAGTAATGTATGATAACGGATCCCGTTTAAGGATTCGCTCAGGCCAATGGGCTTTCACAAAAGAGGAAGGCTACGGTCTTGCTTCATTACTTTTAAATCAAAGCTTTATCCATGAAGTATATACTTCTCACAGGAATGGAAGTATTTTAATATACTACGATGGAGATGTTGAAAACAAGCAAAAAATTTTCAATATCTTAAATGGCATTACATTAGATGATTTATTTGAAACAGAACCAACACAATCCCAAATTTCAAAAGAAATAACAGATGATTTCTATTTGAAATTATCAAAGATGGTTTTTAATAGATTTGTCTATAGACTCCTTTTACCAATACCAATAAAGAATGCATTAACAATTTATCATGCAGCTGATTATATCTGGCATGGTTTGGATAGTTTAACTGATTTTAGATGCGATGTTGCACTTTTAGATGGTGCTGCAGTAACAGGCGCGTTATTACATAAGCAGTACAAACCAGCAAGCTCCATGATGTTCTTATTGTCAATCTCCGATGCATTAGAGGACTACACATTACAAAAAGCTAAAAATACTCTAAAAGACAGTTTAGCTTTAAACATAGATACTGTATGGGTAGTAGGAGAAGACGGTGAAGAAAAACAATGCCCTGCTGTTGATATTGATAAGGGAGACAAGATTAAAATCCACATGGGAGATGTGATACCGGTTGATGGAAAAGTAATTGAAGGAGAAGGAATGGTTAATGAAGCCTCCATGACTGGAGAACCGCTAGCTGTTCATAAAAGACCTGGAAAAACCGTTCACGCAGGAACTGTTGTTGAAGAAGGAAACATCATAGTTGAAGTCTATTCAATGAATAAGGAAACAAGATTAAATAAAATTATAGATTTGATTGAAAATTCCGAAGAGTTGAAGGCTGATACTCAAAGCAAGGCTGAAAAACTCGCAGATTCTATTGTTCCATATAGTTTTATTGCAACTGCCCTAACATATCTCATTACGGGAAACAGTACAAAAGCATTGTCTGTTTTAATGGTTGATTTTTCATGTGCAATAAAGCTGACAACTCCATTATCCATAATATCTGCAATGCGTGAAGCATCAGATAATAGGATGATGATTAAAGGTGGAAAATTCTTAGAAAACTATGCTAATGCAGACACAATTGTATTCGATAAAACCGGAACTCTTACAAATGCGACTCCAAAGGTCGTTGACGTTATTCCAATGTCAAGGCGTTACAAACGTGACGATATTTTAAGAATGTCCGCTTGTATTGAAGAACACTTCGCACACAGTATTGCAACTGCAATCGTGAAACAAGCAGAAGCAGAAGGTCTCAAACATGAAGAAGACCACAGTGAAGTGAAATATATTGTAGCACATGGTATTGTGACTGAATATGACGGCAAACGCGCAGTAATAGGTTCCAAGCATTTCTTATTTGATGACGAGAAAGTTAAAGTGACAAAATCCCAAGAAAAGAAAATAGCTAAAAAATCTGATGAACATTCAGTAGTTTATTTGGCTATTGATGGAAAATTGGAAGGAATAATCTGTATTGATGATCCGGTACGTGAAGAAGCAAAATATGTCATTGAAGAGCTTAAGGATTTAGGTATTGAAAATGTCATAATGCTTACTGGAGACAGTGAAAGTGGTGCAAAAGCAGGTGCAAAAGCATTAGGAATCACTGAATACCGATCCCAAGTACTTCCAGAAGACAAATCTAAAATTATTGAGGATTTAAAAGCTGAGGGTAGAACAGTAATAATGGTGGGTGATGGAATTAATGATTCACCGGCCCTTGCTGCTGCAGATGTGTCTGTTTCAATGAAAAATTCCTCAGACATTGCCCGTGAAGTAGCAGATATCTCACTGCTTTCAGATGATTTAAATGATTTAGTTACTCTTAGAAAATTAAGCACAGGAATGTTGGATAAAATTAATACAAATTATCGCAATATTGTAGCAGTAAACGGTTCGTTACTTGCTTTAGGTGTTTTAGGTGTTATCCCACCATCCACATCATCAATGATACATAACCTATCTACAATGTTATTCGGTGCTATGAGTACAAAGTCCGTTTTAAAAGATGAAGATTTTAACAAAGACATTGAAGTAGAAGCTATTGAAGTAGCTGATACTTCATAATTTTATTTTAAAGAAGAACCTGATGAATTTGTTCTTCATAATAGACTTATTTTATATGTTATCTGATTTTCAGAAAATATTTAAAAATTTTGAAAATCATTAATCCCAATTCAAAATATTTAAATTTTTTAATAACCTACTATTTATTTGAGAGTAAATTATGCCACACATCATAATAAAAAAAGTTTGGGATTATTGCAGCTATAATAGAAAATTTCTTATATTCATTTTGGCATTGCTGTTCATCTCCTCAGTTATTCAAAACTATATTAAAACCAATGGAGATTATTACGAATGGATATTGCTTAAAATCATAGTTTTTATTGTGGTATCCGGATATGGAATGTCAATTACCCGAAGCAGAATAAACCACGGCAAAAGATTACCTAAAATCGTAGTTGGAGACATTATTCTTTTAGGAATTAAATCAGGAATAGTTATGGCAATTTATCTTTCAGTTCAGGAAGTTATCTTATCTTTGGCATGTTCGTCATTGGGTTTTCCCTTATTTGATTTGGAAGAGATGCTATTGAACTGGTCGGATACAATACATATGTTGTTCCAACACGAACCTATAAACACAATATTATTTGTTGTTTTCGGATCCATCCTATTTTACATAACTACATTCTTCATGGAAATTGCTCTGGCCAAATTAGCAGACACTAATAAGATACTGTCTGCTTTAGATTTAATGTCAATTAAAAGGAGCATTGATATTGTGGGATGGAGAAATTATACCAAAGATTACACAGTGATTGTCCTGGCTATTGTAATTTTATCATATTTAATTTCTTATGATATTCCATTTACTCTAATAGATTCAATAATCGACATGTTTCTTTCATTTTTGATATTTGTAACCCAGTATTTGGGTATTGGAGCTGTTTATTGTAAAATAAAAGATCTGGAATCCATGAATGAATGAAAATAATAAAATTCAAACATTTCGTATAAAACTTATAAAAAAGTTCCGATACTTATCGATTCAGACCACTAAAACTCTGATATAAAATTTATTTTTCACCGATTATAAAATTTAGGATACTCTATACGGATAAACCCCCTTTGTATCATATTCATTTTTTAACCATAATCTTAATATCGGATCAACAATTTGATATTTTCGTTCATCATTAATCTCTATTAATCCTATATCCTGCAATTTAACTAATGGTTTAGAAAGTGTTCCAGAAGTAATATTTAGATTGTTAGCAATTTCAACACGTTTTAAAGGATTATCTAATAGCTGAACAATGATTTTTTGTTCTGGGAAATTTAATTTATCCCACATGCTCTTTAAATGAATTGCTAAATATGGAAGAGCTTTATAAAACTCTTTTTTAACAACTTCTTCAGTTAATAGTTTATCTGAAGATATTAATCTTGCAAAGGTATTAATGTAAAATGGAACCCCTTTAGTGCATTTATAAA
>NZ_JAUNXX010000069.1 GCF_030539555.1 Methanobrevibacter sp.
TTGAGGCGAACAGCTATATCATCATAGACGAAAATGATGAAGGATATCAGAAGGGAGATATAGTTGATGTTGTCTTCTTCGATTCGCTACTTTGGTAGGTAATGAGGCAGTTTAATGAATGGTATTTATTATTATTTGATAGCCTTTGCTATCATCTGGATATTGGCTTTAACGTTAAGAAATAAATTGGAAAAATACGGTGTTGAAACTAACTTTCCAGTTATAATGTGGAAAACTAAAAAACTTAGAGGGCTGATATCTAGAATTTCTAATTTTTCTCCAACATTCTGGCGATGGTTCATGAATGTTGGAATTGTTGTAGCCTTTGGGGCTATGATTTTCATTACATGGACATTAATAAGTTCACTTCCGTCTGTTTTTGAAACCCCTGCTGTTTCAATCGTTATTCCTGGAGTGGAAATGCCAGGATCATCAATCTATATTCCATTTGCTTATGGTTTGCTGGCTTTAGCAAGTGTTTTAATAGTTCATGAATTTTCCCATGGAATTCAATCTGTCGGTGAAAAGATTTCCATCAAATCAATTGGACTTTTGCTGTTTGCAATTCTTCCGGGCGCTTTTGTTGAACCTGATGAAGACGAGTTAAAAAAAGCTAAAAAATCATCACAACTTCGAGTTTATGCGGCAGGATCTGTTGCTAATATTTCACTTGCCCTCATTGCATTATTGCTTGTATCATTAATATCTGCAGGAATCCCAACTTATTTTGCCGAAGACGGTATTGCAATTGATAGGATTGTAAGTGATTCACCTTCAGATGGTATTTTAAAAGAAGGCATGATTTTAGAAGCTATTGACAATCATGAAATTAATAATTCTACAGATTACACAAACATTGTTAGTTCTTATCATCCGGGAGATAATGTAACGGTTAAAACAGACCAGGGTACTTTTACAGTCACATTGGATAAAAATCCAAATAATGAATCCCGAGGATTTTTTGGAATTCAGGCAAATAAACACTTTGAACTAATAAATAATAGTTTGGGTCCTATACCTTGGATTTTATTTGAGCTTGCCGAGCTATTTGAATGGGTATTCATGTTGAATTTGGGAATAGGATTATTTAATCTTCTTCCACTAAAACCTTTGGATGGAGGGCACATGCTTGAAATATTATTAAGTTATAAATTGCCTGAAAATATATGTAAACCAATTGTTAATGCTTTATCTGCGGTTATGGCTATGATAATCGTTTTCAGTTTGATGGTTGGTTTTTTATAAAAAAATGAAAATGTTTGAAAGAATATTTAAATTCTTTCAATATAATATTTAATCTGTTTTTTTTTGATTTTATAATTCTTTACATGCTTTAGCTAATGCAACACCTAATTCGTAGCTAGCTTCTTCTTCTTCAGCATTTGGTACAAATGTAATTTCCTGTGAGTCAATTACATCAAATCCGCAGTTATTCAATTCTTCAGCAAGCATTGCAGGTGTTCCTCCTTTTCCACCCATTGAACCAAAGGTAACTGCTTTTCTTACAATACCTGTTCTGTTGAAGAGCAATCCTTTTAAGTAATACATGATGTCTCCAATACTTGGGTATGGTACATCATTTATGGTAGGATCCCCAACAGCAATTCCTTTACTGGTCAAGATACTTTTAACGATTTCTGATCTTTCATCTTCATGCAAGAAGAATATTTCAACATCATAACCTTCAGACATTGCGCCTTCTGCAATTTCATGAGCCATTTGTTGGGTTGAGTAGTGCATAGTATCGTAAATAATTGTGATTTTGTCTTCACACACGCCAGTAGCCCAGTTTTGATAAGCTCCAATAATTTGCATTGGGTCAGTCCAGATTTGACCGTGAGATGGTGCAATCATTTTAATTGAATCAAGTAAACCTAATTCAACTACTTCATTTAATTTTTTAAGCACTAATTTTGAAAGCGGTGTAATTAAGTTTGCATAGAATTTTTGAGCAGCATCCATTAAGACGTATTCTGGAATTTCATCAGAGAATCTTTGGGTGAAACATAAGTGTTGACCGAATGCGTCATTAGGGAATAAGATACCAGTTTCATCTGCAAGTAAGGTAAACATGCTGTCCGGCCAGTGTAATAAGAATGCATCTAAGAATGCTAAGGTTCTTCCACCAACATCTAAACTGTCCCCAGTTCCTACAGTGACGAATTCTGCTCCTTCTAGTGAAGGATAGTGTTTTAATAATCCGTTTACTGCAATTTTGGTACAGTAAATAGGTGCTTCTGGGAATCTTTTGTGTAAATCCACTAGGACTCCGGAGTGATCTTTTTCAACGTGGTTTTGAATAATGTAGTCAACTTTGACTTCTCTTCCTTCTTGAGCAAAAGCGTCATCGATACGTGCCATCATTTCTTTTGTTTTTCCAGGATATGCATTGTCAATAATTGCCACTTCGTCTTCACCAAATACAATGTATGCATTGTAAGTTGTTCCGTCTAAAGTATAACCGTGATAGGTTCTTAAGTCCCAATCGAGAACACCAATCCAGTATACTCCTTCAGCTATTTTTTGAGCGTTTGCCTTCATTTTTAAATCTCCTTTTTTTAATCAATTCATGTAATGAATTAATAATAATTTGTATGATATTATTATATATAATTTTGTTTTATACGAAATGTTCGTATTTTTTTTCAAAATAATTTGCCTAATTAATTAAATTTTGTTGGTAATGTTATGACATTGACAAAATTAAATTAAACTTTTTAAACGATAACCAAGTTAAAAAAGCAATATTAATTGAATCTGTCTGACCTTCGGGACGAGGGGGATAGCTCGGTAATTCTAGGCTCATTAGAGTATACAGACCGTGAAGTAAGAATCCTCAACTTCTATAAAGTTGAGATAGTTCAATTCTTTGGCCATCATCAGAATAATATTGCCCGTGTAAGCGGGCATCTGAAAAATAAGCAGAGTTAATTGAAGGTTAGGCAGAAATTGCATGATTTGAAATAAATAAGCCTGAATATTGGATATCTCTTTAAGCCGTGAGTATCTATAGCAGTATTTTTTCATATCTTTTTCTTATTTCTTCTTTAAATTTATCATCTCTTAAATCGCCTTCCAGTTCATATAATCCGAAAATTACCATCTCATATAATACTTTATTCATTTTTTGCCTTTTTCGGTAAGGCAATATTCAGTGTTTCTTTTTGAATCGTCGTCGATGACTTTTTTTTGAAATCAGTCCCTGATTTTCCAGGCATTTTAAAGTGTCGGACAAAACGACATTACTTAATGTTTATAAACTCTTCAAAAATTTAATATATAAGATGGTTTGCCTAACAATCAAGGGATTGAATAAGATTACATATTATACTAAAAAAGTATTATATTATATAGTTAAAATCCTTACATGGATTACTTTTTCTGATATCTCTTTTAGACGTGTATCCAAGTGGTCAAAGGAGTAAGATTCAGGGTCTTAAATAGTTTCTACGAACGGTTTTAAGGTTGTAAATTTTTGTTGTCCTATTTTATGTGATATTAAAAATCATCTATTTTATTCTTATTACAATATTGTTCAAACCCAATATTTGGGAATAATCAATTTTTTGCGAAATCTTGTTTAAAATGGCGATATTTGAGGCCATATCTTCATCTTCCATTACATTTATGCACTCGCCAGAATATTTAATTGAAATTAGAATATATTCTCCGGTATCCCTAATAATCAGATCAATTAAATCTATCTTCTCGTTAATGCTGATGATATGGACAATCATATCTTCAATCGCCATACTTACAAGAACAGATAATCTGTCTTCATTAAATGATTTCTGGATGTTTTCAGATAATTTGATTGCATCCTCTACATTTCCATCAAGGGTGAATTCAAATACTGAGGAGTCTTCATGTTCTTTAATCAGGAAAAATCCTGAATATGCACCGTTGCTTTTACGGGCTATGATTTTGGAATATATGAAAATAAACAATAAGGTTGCAAATTCAGATACAACAAGAGAAGCCCAAAATCCTTCCGCTCCCCACAGATAAGTAAAGAGGTATGCAAACAGTACAGGGAAAATCAATCCCTGAATGAGAGTAACTATGTTTGCCAATTTATTGTATTGAACAGACTCTGCATAAAACATGTACAGGCTATTGACTGCAAATGCAATGAAACTAATGGAAAATATTCTTATCACGTTCATTATTGTAGGAATATCGGCAGGATTGTTTACATTAAATATGAATAATACTATTTGAGGGAACAAGATGAATAATGCTGAAAAGAATGCTCCAAATCCGATTACAATTTTAAGGGATCTCCGGGTTACATAATCAACACCGGTGTAATCCTCCTCCTTATAATAGACGGCAGCAATTGGTAAAATTGATTGAACAGTACCTAAAATAAAAATGTCCACTAAAAACATGGTGTTATAACACATATTAAATGCGGATAAACCTAAATCTCCTAAAATTCCAACAATTAAAGCATTTAAAAATACCAATCTGATTGTAATATATAATGGAACTGAAGAGCCTGAAAACCCGGCTTTGCAGATATCTGCTAAATAACCAATTAGCTCGGATGATTTAACTTTAATGAATTTTAAAGTCCTGTTTGATTTGAAGAAGTATAATGTAATGTAAATTGCTGAGACAACATGTCCGACAGTTGTTGCCATTGCCGCACCGGAAATGCCCAGATTCAAAAATTTCATCAAAACAACATCCAGAATGATATTGACCACATTACAAAGTAAAAATGCCCTAAATTGCATATTAATAAAGCCATCAGTTTTGATAAAATATGCTAAACATACCATATAACATTCAAATACAATTCCAAGGGCATAATAGTAAAAGTATTGTGTTACCAACGGTTTTAATTGAGTGGAATGACATAATAGCTGAACATAGGGTCCTTGAAATATTATTGTTGAGAGGGTTATGATTAACCCGACAATTATAATTCCAATAATCGAAATCGTGAAATATGCATTTCCTTTTTTCTCATTAAATTCTGCTTTTGCCATAGTGCATAAGATGCTGCCTCCCAAACCGATTAGCCAGTAGATAACATTAATAAAGGTAACAAATGGCTCAATACTTTGCACGATGGATAAATACATTGACCCCATGAACATGCTGATGAAGAATGCATCCACGAGGACGGCAAAATTGCCTGCTATTGAAACCATTAATGTTGGGAAAAACAATTCCCTGAACTTCCTGTTCAACAAGTCAAAATTTCGTTCGTATGTCATACTATCCAGATTTATATTCTTGATGCGATAATCATTCTATTTAATTTATGCAGTGGCATTTCTATTTTAAAATCCAATACTTTAACAAGCGCTTCTGCACCTAATCTAGAATTAGGCATATATTCATAGGTTGTTTTTGGAATAAAAATCAATCCGCCAAATTTGACCTTATCCAATATATTTAAGAATAATCGTGCAATTTCATCATCTTTTTTATCGACAAGGCTTCTGTTCAGGTTTATTACCACGCAGTTAAATTTTCCTTTAACATCGTCCAAGTTTTCTGTTGTGATTTGGGATAAATCTAAATCATCATATATGTTTTCAGTGACTAAAAGACATGTTCCATAAGGTTTGATGTCATTTATCAATGAAACAGTATCATTTTTAATTTTTTCTTCATCAATATCTACATTTTCATGCAATTCCTCACTTAAAACCAGTTGGAAGGCTCGTTTTTCAACATCCCTTAAAAAGTCAACATCTTTTTGAACTTGAAGCGGGTCTTCATGAACCAAATAAACAGT
Organism: Methanobrevibacter sp.; assembly: GCF_030539555.1. GTDB lineage: Archaea > Methanobacteriota > Methanobacteria > Methanobacteriales > Methanobacteriaceae > Methanocatella. Next base: position 5,756 of record NZ_JAUNXX010000069.1, read on the forward strand.
TCCTCCTACGGTTTCCAAATCCTGGGTTTTGTGGAATGTTTGAGGTTTTTTAATCGAAACGTCTGTTTTATAGAAACTTTTTAAATTAATTCCTAAAGAATTCATAGGGGATGATTTGGCAATTAGGTCTTTTGGTACAATGAAATTTTTTACAACTCCTTGGGCAAATGGATGATAGCCTTTCAAACGTTCCAGATTAAATTTTTTGGGATTTAGATAGCAATCAAGTGAACTGTCGGTTTCATGCTGGCCTGAAATCATATCCAGGAATTCTGCATCCATACTGCCCCCATGGGGGCGGCAATTCACTTCAATCAAGACGGGCCCTTTTTCATCAACCATATATTCGCCATGGACTGGCCCATATTTTATTCCTAAGGCATCAGCAACATCAAATGCATACTCAACAAGTTCCGCCTCACCGATTCCCAATTCATTAACAGTTATATCATAATCATATATATTTCCGCCTTCGGATGTTTTAATCTTATTGTATTTCCAAACTAGGGTTACTCGATGAACTCCATTGCATGAAACAGTATCAACAACATATTCCTGCCCGTTGATGCGTTCCTGAATGACGAGTTCTGTCAATTCATTTCCATAAACGCCTGTTAAATTGAATACTTCTTTTACCGCATCAATCATTTCCTGTCTGTCTGAGCACAGCCTCACACCTACAGATGCCGCACTGTACACTGGTTTTACTACAACTTCCTTTAAGTTTTCTTTATCATAATATTCAATAGCTTCATCCAAGGATCTGACAACCTGCCCCTTGATTGAACGCAGATTGTTTTTGACCAATCTGTTTTGCATTTCATTTTTTAAAGTTATTGCATCAATATTTTCTATGGGATTGCATAACAGATTCAAGTCATTCGCCAATTTTGTGGCTAGTATCACCCCATCCTCGGTACCTGGGACAATGACTGCCGGATCAAATTCTCTAACCATCTCAAGCGTTTCTTCATAGGAGTCTTTCTCATATATCAAATCAAATTCATTTTCTATCAATTCATATTCCCTTTTCACTTCTTCCTGATAAATTAATGCATCTTCGGAATCTCCAAAAGGCTTCATTTCTAAAACGATTGGATTGCAATTTCTATCAATAATGTCTTGGACGTAATTTTTGCCTGTAGACATGCACTGAACAATAATAATATTTCTCATGAAAAACACCTATCAAGTATATTATCATATATTTTATTATTTGATATATTTATAATTTAATTTGTTTTTTAATTGAAAAAATTCATAATATTCTGTTAAATGCAATGTTAAAAAAAGAATTCAGGTTATTGTGTGAATCGTAAGTATCTGAATCCCAAAGGCTTGACTTGGATGAAATATTAAAAATTAATTAATTTTTTTTTATTTTTCTTTTTTTGTGATTACGGTGAAAAATCGATAAGCATGCGAACTATATCATACGTTTTATACGAATTGTTCGTGTTATTTTTGGGTTTCTTTATATAAATTAAAGTGTTTTTAGCGATGAAAAATCAATAAGTATCGGAACTTTTTTATGTGTTTCATGTAAATTTCTAGATTCTTGAAAAAATAAGAAACATAAGAAACATAAATTTTTTTTATGTTTT
>NZ_JAUNXX010000006.1:0-56110 GCF_030539555.1 Methanobrevibacter sp.
TATTGGAACATAAAAAATGAAAAAGAAAAAAATCACACAAGTTTTTGAAAGTGCCAGAAATATGTAGTTAATTTTATTAAAGTAGTTAACGATATATTATAATAGTATTAAATATTATCGTGGTGATTTAGTGAAAAGTTTCAAATTTTCAATTATTATACCTATTGATAACGTTGAAAATATAATTGATAATTCCATTAAACAGATTTTAAACCAATCCATTAACTTTGAAGATAATATTCAGATAATCTTTGTAAACGATAATTGTGAAGACGATTCGCTTTCAGTATGCAGACAGTATCAGCAATCCTATCCGGAAAACATCATAATTACAGACGGTTCAATCAACGAGGCACTGAAGCTAATTAAGGGAGAATATGTGAGTTTCCTCAATATATGGGATAAGATAACTGACAATACGCTTAAGAAAGTTTATTCCTTCTTTTCCAATAACGACTCTGTTGATATAGTCACAATTCCAATGTTCATGCTTGAGGGAAACAACAGACCACATGAACTGAACGAAAAATTCACGCAGAGGGAGGAAATCATTGACCTGACTGAAAGTCCATCCTATGTTCATCCGTACCTGAATGCATCTTTCATAAGAAGGCAAATCGTTCAGGAATATGAATTCAATGAGGAGCTCATAGTCAAGAAAGGCTCATTTTACTTAAATAAGATTCTTATAAACCATCCGAAATACGCCCTTTTAAACGACGGCGCCAAGTATTACTACATTGCACCTTCCGAGCAGGTTCAAATCAACATCAATAAGGATGAGAACAAAAGGCAGTATCTGGATAACTTTTTTTATGTCTACTGCAGTGAAATGATAGACTATTCAATCGAAAAGTGCGGAGATGTTCCAAAATTCATACAGTTTTTACTTGTATATGAGATAAGTAAGATTGGAATGCCGAAGGAGCTTTCGGATGTATACACTCAGGATGAGGCAGCCGATTTAATCAGAAAATTCAGGGAGATACTCTCATACATTGATGAGAAAACCATACTCGAGACAGATCCTTTGAATTTCTCGAAAAGGAATTTCCTAATGTATCTCAAAAAGGGCAACTTCAACGTTGAAGTCGACGCCAACAACCATATCCTCATCAAGACAGGAGACCATCTGGTGAATGATTTGGAACTTAAAACTCTCAGACTTGATTACGTTGAGCGAAAACAGGGCAGACTGAATATTTTGGGATTCTACAGAAGCTCATGTGACAAGGAGTTCATCGATGTTGAGGTCATAAAGGAAAATGAGGACAAAACCCGTGAAGTTTACAAGGGAATATACAATGATTACGAGACATACCGGCCAAACGTCAAGTTCCTGGATGAGATTTGGGAGTACATGTACAACTTTGACGTATACATTCCTTTCAGAGAGGATGAGAACTTCACAGTCACATTCAATGTAATATATGAGGAAAACGGAAAGAGGGTCAAGTTCGAGCCGCCTCTGAGTTTTGGAACATACTGCAACCTGTCAAGATACAGCCATTACTTCAAGTCCGGCGAAAAGATAGTTGCATACACAAACAACAACATTGTCGTTTATCCGTATTCAACCAAAAACATGCTCAGGAATGAATTCCATTCCGTCATGAAGATATTTACCACTTCAAGAAGACCTCAATTCATGTACAGCATATTCATAAGGTTCTGGTATTTGCTTGCATATCCGTTTTTGAGAAACAAGCGCATATGGCTTTTCAGCGACAGGCCTACACATGCCGATGACAATGCAAAGCACCTCTTCCAGTATGCGATTGAACAGGACGACGGCATCGATAAGTACTTCGTAGTCCAAAGGGATGTTCCCGATTACAAGGACATGAAAAAGATAAGCAAAAACGTTCTTGCTTTCAAATCCCTGAAAAATAAGATTTATTACCTTTACGCTGAAAAAATCATAGTAAGCCATATTATCGACAAGTTCGCACATCCTCTGGCTTACAGAAATAAGGTGCTCTACAGCGGACTAGCAAATTCTGACAAGTACTTCCTGCAGCATGGAGTCATTGAAGGGGACCTCTCAGACAGGCTGAGCAAGCCAATGAGGAATCTGTCAATGTTTCTGACAAGCGCCGATTTGGAGAGAAAATCTATTGTAGAAAATCACTGCTACAATTTTGATCCTCACAGGGTTCCTGCCCTGGGACTTCCAAGATTCGACACCCTGACAAATGAGAATGTTGAAAAGCAGATTCTTCTGATTCCGACATGGAGGTCATACATTAAGGGAGAAGAATCATTGCTCACCTCAGAGTATTACTTAAAGCTTAAAAATATTTTAAACGATGAAAGATTGTTGGATAAGATGAGGAAAACCGGATATAGGCTGGTGTTCAAGCTTCACCCTGAGATGTATCCATATGCCGAATACTTTGAAAACGACCATGATGAGGTTGTCATATCAACAGGCGAACACTATCAGGATTTCTTCAACAAATCTTCACTCATGATTACCGACTACTCGACTGTGGCCTTCGACTTTGCATATCTTAAAAAACCGTTGATATACTACCAGTATGCCGATGAATATCACTATGATAAGGGATATTTCGATTTTGAAACTTTAGGTTTCGGAGATGTAATCAAAGGAGAGGACGAGTTGATAGACAGAATTATTGAATATATTGATGCGGGATGTAAGATGGATGAAAAATATGTTAATAGAGTTGATTCATTCTTCAAATTCCCTGATGACAAAAATACTAGAAAACGTGTATACGAATGGATTTTAAACGATAAAACAAATTAAAGGTGTAATGATGTATAGAAAAATTCTACTTCCAACCGACGGATCAGGTTATGCAGAAGATGAAGTTAAAAGAGCAACCAAACTTCTCAGTGAAGGCGGTGAAATAATAGTCCTGTCCGTTGCAGGCAAGCTGACATCATCTGCTTTCCAGTCAAGGTCAAATGTTAAGAAAGTTAACAGAGGCCTTTATCAGGAAGCTGAGGAAAATGTTGAACACATGAAAGACCTTTTTGATGAATCAGTCAATGTTAGGGGAATGGTTGTCGTCGGATTTCCGGCAGAAACCATCAAAAAGGTTGCAGAAGAGGAAAAAGTTGACCTGATTATTATCTCAGCATCAGGTAAAAGCGGCCTTCACAGGTTCGTCCTTGGAAGCGTTGCCGAAAAGGTATTGAAAAATTCTGAAATCGATGTGTTGCTGGTGCCTAACAAGTAAAAGTGGTGTGAATTTATGGATACGAAAAAGGTTATAATTGCAGTTGTGGTTATCTTGCTGATAGCTATCGGCGCATTTGCTTTCATTTCTGCCAATTCCCATGACACTAAAATCGAACTGACAAGCAACAGGACCCTGAAAAATGGGGATGCCATGACATTTGTTCTTAAGGATAACTACAGAAATGTTTATCCAAATCAGGTCATTGACGTTAAGATTTTAGATGATTCAGGATGGGCGACCAAGTATAATGCAACAACCGATGAGAACGGTCAGGCAAGTGTCATCATAATGGCTTTGGATAACGGTAATTATACTGTTCATTCAACATTCAACGGAACACTGTTCCTGTCAAAGTCAAAATCTGTAAATGATTTGGAAATTAATGATGGCCTTGAAAGTTATTGAAAGTTTCAACAAAAACTTTTAATTTATTCTTTTTTTATAATAATATTCAATATTTCTGTTTTTTGTTTAATTTAGTGATTAGCTTATTTTAAAAAAATGAATAAAAATACATAAATATATCTAAAAATATACAATATTATGTAGATTATTTTCTACTAAAATATAGTTATAACTATTTGGTGTTTTAAAATGAATAAAAAGATAGGTTTTATTTTAGCTTTAGTCCTCGTATCTTTAATGATGGTAGGATCTGTAAGCGCAGGTTTATTTGACTTTTTGGGCGGAAACAATACTAATCAAACCGCAAACGATGAAAATACTTTCATCGTAGGATTTGATGCAGAATTCCCTCCATACGGATATAAAGACGACAGTGGAAACTACACTGGTTTCGACTTAGACTTGGCGAAAGAAGTTTGTGAAAGAAACAACTGGACCTTCAAGGCTCAACCAATTGATTGGGATGCAAAAGACGCTGAATTAAGTTCCGGATCCATCGACTGTATTTGGAACGGATTCACTATCGACGGAAGAGAAAACGACTACACCTGGTCCAACGCATATTTCGACAACAAACAGATATTTGTTGTAAAATCAGATTCAAACATTACTAGCATTTCAGATTTATCTGGAAAAACTGTAGAAACACAAAAAGACTCCTCAGCATTAGCTGCTCTTAACGGAGACAACAAAACTATCAAAGACACATTCGCTACCTTAACTGAAGTGGCTGACTATAACACCGCATTCATGGACCTTGAATCCGGTGCATGTGATGCAGTGGCTATGGATATCGGTGTTGCAGAATACGACATCAAAAACAAAAATGATTCTGCCGCTGACTTTGAAATATTGAATGAATCTATTACAACCGAAAAATATGGTATCGGATTCAAACAAGGCAATGACGCATTGAAAGACAAAGTACAAGCTACTTTGGATGAAATGTTCAAAGATGGTACCGTAACCAAAATCGCACAAAAATACGGTATCTCTGAAGATGCTTTAATCCAACCATAAGTTAATTAGTTAAAAGAGGGGAGAATTAGTTATATGATATTAAGTACAGTAATTGAACAATTGCTTGGAGGTATGGTTACTTCCATAGAAATTTTCTTGCTTACTTTATTATTCTCTCTTCCTCTCGGTTTAGTCGTGGCCGGGGGAAGAATGAGTAATTTTGCACCGTTGAGGTGGATTGCAAAGATTTACATTTCTATCATGAGAGGCACACCATTAATGTTACAGTTAATTGTTGTGTTCTTCGGACCATACTACCTATTCGGAATGAGTCTTTCCAGTGATTATAGATTTATTGCTGTAATTATTGCATTTACAATTAATTATGCGGCTTATTTCGCTGAAATTTATAGGGGTGGAATTGAATCCATTAACAGCGGACAATATGAGGCTGCTCAGGTATTGGGTTATAGTAAAATTGAAACATTCTTTATTATAATACTGCCTCAGGTAATTAAAGTGGTTCTTCCTTCAGTTACTAATGAAGTAATTACTCTTGTTAAGGACACTTCACTTTCATTTGTTATTGCAATTCCGGAAATGTTTACAGTAGCCAAACAGATTGCAGCAGCAGATGCATCAATTGCCGCATTGCTGGTTGCAGGTGTATTCTATTACATATTCAACATACTTGTTGCCTTTGTAATGGAACGCATAGAAAAAAGACTTGATTATTATGAATAGAGGAGGAATATTAAAATGAGTTTGCTTGAAGTCAGAAATCTTAAAAAAAGCTTTAATGATAATGTAGTTCTAAAGGATATTTCTCTTAATGTCGAAAAGGGTGAAGTCTTGGCCATTATAGGACCGTCCGGTTCAGGCAAATCAACATTGCTCAGATGCATAACAGACCTAGAACAGGAAGACAGTGGAGTGATAGATTTCGATGGTACTTTCGGATTGGTTTTCCAGAACTTCAATCTGTTCCCGCACCATTCAGTAATGAAAAACATTACAAATGCACCTATCAAAGTGCAGAAAAGAGACAAAAGCGAAGTGTTCGCTCATGCCCGTGACATTTTAAAGAAGATGGGCCTTGAAGACAAGGAGGATGCCTATCCTTGCGAACTTTCAGGAGGCCAGCAACAACGTGTATCAATTGCAAGGGCTCTGGCGATGAACCCGGACATACTGTTTTTCGATGAACCGACATCAGCACTCGATCCTGAACTGACAGGTGAGATTCTTGAAGTCATAAGGGAGCTTGCAGCTGAAAAAATGACAATGGTAATCGTCACACACGAAATGGCATTCGCCCGTAATGTGGCAGACACCATCATATTCATGGATGGAGGAGTCATTGTTGAAGAGGGTTCTCCCGAAGAGGTTTTCTCATCCGACAATCAGAGGATGAAAGACTTTTTAGGCAAATTTTACGACTGAAGATATTCATTTATCTTTAAACTTTTTTTCTTATTTTCCAGTTTAATGTTCACGCTAAAATTAAATAACTTTATTTAATATTGTGAATAAAATATTATTAAACAAATATATTTTTGAAGGGGTTGTATTATCTTATGATATGTCCTAGTTGTAATACTGAAAATAACGAAGGTGCAAAATTTTGCAAAAAATGTGGTAACCCTCTCGAAAAGAGGGCAGTTAGTCATCAGAACATGATTAACTCAATGAACAAAGATAAGAAAGACAATACTAAGATTATTATCGCTGCATTAATTGTAATAGTCGTCGTTTTGGCCGGTGCTTTCATATACCTTCAGGGATTCGGCAGCTCACAGGAAAACAGTGAATCTTCCCAGAGTGACGCTTCAAGTTCCGTTTCTCAAGCAGACAACAATAATACTGCAACTGCCTCACAGGCTTCAAGTTCATCAAATTCACCTAAAACAGCTACACCTACATCAACTTCAATGAAGATACAGGGTGGAAGTTTCTATACCGGAAGTGAATTGAGTGACTTGACATATGCAAGTATTTATGTAGGTAAGGAAAATGCTGGAAAATCTGTTATTGTCCAGATATGGTACAGCAGAGACGGTTCAACTCTAAACCATGGAAATATGGTGCCTGCTACCGTTCACTCAGATGGATATCTAGAAATATCAAGTGCAGATGCATATTCATATTATCCGGATTATGCTACAATTAATCTCTACGACAGCAATTCAAATCTTATGGATACACAAAGTGTTTCATTATCCCCATCCAGCGGTACTCAAACATTCTAGTTGAGTACTACTTTTTTTATTTTTTTTAATTTAAAATAACTATTTTTTGATAATTTCAAGGATATATTTATATTGATTGATTTAAATATTATTTAATAAGACTAATTATAGTTTAAGGGATTGTTACAAAATTTTAAAGTGGGATAGGAAAATATGTATGGAAAAATAATTGTTGTTGCAGATAATGTAAATTCTTGTTTTAATGTGGATTTGTTGAATGAGGAAATCCGTAAAAATCGTCTACAAGTCGTTGGAGTATTGTTCAATGAAATAAATCTCGATGCCGATAATGTTAAGGTTTTCAAATCATTTGAAGAAATTAAAGATATTGAATTTGACTATTTCATAACACTGAGAAGCGATAAAAAGGTATATGATGAAATAATTGATGAACATCACTTCAAACAGAAGATTATTCCTGCCCATGCATTCAAAGTAAATCATTTTGATTTCAGGGATTATATAATGCTCCTTGATAACGTTCCGTCAGTTATTTGTAACAACCATTGGGGAGGCCTCCTATTCAATAGATTGGGATTAAGATACAATTCCCCTTTTGTCAATACTAAGATATCCTCTGAAGATTTCATTAGGCTTGCTCAAAACTTTGACCATTACATGAGTCAGGAACTGAAACAGGTGAAAAGTGAAGAGAAATATCCCATTGCAAAGTTGGATGACATTCTTATTAATTTCGATACCTATGACAGTTTCAAGGATGCCAAAAACGATTGGGATAGAAGAAAACAAAGAATCAATTATGACAATCTTGTTTTTGAAGCAATAATTGAGGACATTGATGTTGCACGGCAGTTTGATTCATTGGACTTATCTAAAAGGCTTTGTTTCTGTCCTGAAAGTTTAAGTGACAGATGCATAGACTTCACCTATCTGAGTAAAGGCAACTATGACAAGAGCTGCAATGAAACGGCATTTGAATTTTTCCCGCTGTTCAATCTGATTGACCTGCTTTTGCACTTCAGCCCGGAAACATGGTATTCTTCATTAAGCAAAAACAATTATGAGGGTTATCTCAACTATGTAAATTCCGAATACGGTCAAATCGAACTTAGAAGATTTGCTGATTTGGATGACAGCGTCAGATGGGAACTGGATGATAAGATTGAAGCGTATAAATTCGTGGATGATTATGGTGTAGTTCATCCAAAAATCATTGACCGATTTGAAGATGTTGAAAAGTTGAGGGCTCTGAAGAATAATGGGGAATTGCCTGACAGGTTCGTGTTAAAAATTTCAAACAGGTCTACAGCAAAGGGCGTGCTGCTTTTAGACAAAATCGATGATACTCTATACTTTGAAAACTTCACTTCAAGAATGCTGAACATCAATGGAATCATAGGCGAAGAGAAAAAAGTAGAATCCAAAAAGGTCAGGGTATTGAGAAGCACATACTTCTTCATTGAGGAATTGATTGAAAATTTCATTCCGGATTATACCATACCCTATGACTATAAGGTTTTCTGCGTTAACGGAATACCTAAGTTGATTGTTCAGGTTTCAAGAAACGTCGGACACATGGAAGTCGCACTGTTTGACGGCAATTTCATTCCATTAAGGGAAGGTATCGACTGGTTTTTAAAACCGAACAAGGCCGATTTGGCCATTCCTATAATTCCGCCATCCGCATGCGAAATAATAAGCCAATCAATAAAGATAGCTAAGGAATCCGATCCGAAACAGGTGAGGATCGATTGGTTTGACGATGGTGAAAAGCCAGTATTCGGCGAATTCACTTTCTGTTCAGGTTCATCATTCACCGGTACTTTTACTCTGCCGAAGGACATGTGGGATAATATTGACAGGACACATGATGAGGAATATTATGTGGACTATCCCAGAAAAGGTTACAGCATAGATTCTAAAAGGTTGCATGAGGTTGCAGGCATTGGCCTGAAGCATAGGACAAGAGAATACATGGAGCTGCTTCAAAGATCCAGCCAGGGTAATGTGAAAGCCATGCGCCAGATGGTTGCATATTTCAACAAGCTTTCAAAGCGTGAGAAAAACAAATCCCGAAAGTTATTGTATGCTCACCTTGAAACCGCCTGGGAAGAAGTGTTGTCACAGCAAAATCCACATTATACAGAGGGAATATGTAGAAAGGTGGATTATAATTATGGTTTCATTCAATCAAAAACAGATTATTTCACAAATAGAGTTAATGAGACTAGAGAATCATTGTATATAAGTGCTCAAAAGAGCAGTTGGTATAGGGACAAATACTATAGGTTCTTGTTTAATTTCTGCAGAGAGGAATTTGACCTGTCAAATGAAACCTTTAAACAGCAAATCAATGCCCTTCCTAAAATAAGCTATGATGATGTTGTCATATTGTCCCGTGAGGCCGAAAAGAATATCAAAAACAAAAGAAAATTGCTTCCTGTCAATGGAGTCAATTGGAGAAAATATACTTATCTGTTTGCCAAGTGCATTTTAAATCCGAATGAAAACATATTGGCTCTTCCTGTTGAGCTGCCCCCTGATCAGGGCGGAAATCATATTGATGAGGACATTCCAAAAGCGGATTATATTGCATTGGTTAGTGAGTTGGTTGATTTTGTTGATGCGAAAGGTTACTTGCCTAACAATCTATTGTACAAGGGCTATAAAATCAAACCGTTTTTATATTGCTATGAATTTGCAAGGATATTGAACTATTATGATGAAAATGGCAGCCTTCCTGATTCCTGGAACTTCAACTCTAATGTCTATGAAGTTAAAAAGCAAGAGAAAAAAGAGAAAGCCGAACAAGAAACACCTTCCGCGAAAGCAGGACTTTTAAGTAAAATTAAAAATAAATTATGATAATCGAGGTTATATGAATGGTTAATGTTTCTGTTGTTATTGCTAATTACAAAAAACAAGATGGCTCTTTGGATTGCATCTTAAGTCAATCCATGAAGGATATTGAAGTTATATTTCCAGTTCCTGAATGTGATAAGGATTCATTGAATGAACTGAAGGAAATTGCCAAGGAAGATAACCGTATTAAAATCGTTAAATTTGATACTTACCAAAAGGTCGTTCCATTGGACGTGGTATTATGCAACGCTTGCGGCGAATTTGTATACTTCTTCACTCCCGGCGAAAGTATCACAGAAAATGTGCTTGAAGAGTTATACGACAATGCAGCTTTCAATGAATCTGATATTGTTTTATTCAAGGTGTTCGATGATAATGCAAATGAATATTACATGGATTTAAGCGAAAGTTTAAGTGATGATGCTGTTTTTGATTTTAACCAGATAAGAGAATGCATTTTTAAACCGCCATTCATATTAAGTTCAAAACTGTATAAAAAGGAATTTTTAAAGGAAAACGGGTTTAAATTTGATAAGTCAACTGAGTTTTATGATATAATTTTCCATATGCATACATTAATCAAAGCTGAAAGGATATCATATTGCGATAGTGCTGTGTTAAATCACAATTTCGAATGCTCTAATTTAGTTGAAAATTCAAATGGAAATGAAATGGACATCTTTTATACAAATGACCATGTGGAATCTGTATTCAAAAAGGAAAGAATGTTCATTCCTTTTGAAATAGAGCTGAATGACTTTTTAATGAGAAGTGTGGACTGGTTTTTAATATCTTCAGGCTCTCCAGAGTATTATAAGAAAGCCAGAAGGCAATTTTCATTAATCAAATATGGGCTGGTTAAGATATTGCCTGAAGATTTGTTCGAGTTGTATAATCTTGTGATGGATAACAAATCCTATGACAAGTTCAAGCAAGTGTATAAGTCCCAATGAGGTTTTCAAATGTCTTTATTAAATAGGGTAAAACAGAAAATATTGAACAGCAGCGACATGTTTGTATTTTATAGGGATAATTATAAATCTGCAACTCAAAAATCAAAGAAATTGGAAAATTCCATTAAGAAAAAGGATGATGAGATAAAAAAACTCAAATCAAAAAAGGATTCAAATGGTTTCGGCGATTTCGAGGGATTTCTGATAGACGCTTATACCTCACCTATCATACGATCACCTATCCCGGATAACTTCAGCTATTGTAAGGAATTCATGGACCAGGTGGCTGATTATCTGATTGCCAACCTTAAGAAGCTGGATGAGCTGCCATTGGTTTCAGTTATCATGCCGGTTTATAACAGAAAGGACGTTGTAATGAATGCAATTGAATCCGTTTTAAATCAGAGCTACTCTAATTTTGAATTGATTATTGTTGATGATGCAAGCAGTGACGGTTCACGTGAACTGTTGGAAGGCCTTAAGCATGATCAGATTAAAGTAATTTTATCAAACAGAAATGGGGGAAGTTCCAAAGCACGTAACATTGGTCTGAAACATGCAAAAGGAGAATATATTGCATATCTCGATTCGGATAATTTATGGCAAAAGGATTATTTGGCGGCCACAATAGGTGCTTTCGTTCAGTTGCCGGATGCCTATGGAGTCTATTCCGCTCAATATAAATATAAGACATACAATTCACCGCCTGTGGAGGTATTGTTCGGAACTTTAAATAAATCATTATTGCACAATGCCAACTTTATAGATTTAAATTCATTCGCACATAAAAGATGCGTGCTGGACACGGTCAAGGGTTTTGACGAATCATTAAACAAGGAAGTGGACTGGGATTTGATTTTAAGAATTAATTATCACTATAAGATATATTCTGTTCCGTTCCTGCAAACAAAATATTATATGGACATTGTGGACAACAGGGTGTCTGACGTGCTGAGAAAACAGACCAAGGCATTTGTTGTACGTGATAAGAATGCCAAGCTCTACACTCAAAAGGGCATTCTGAATAAAAAGGTAAGCATTGTCATACCTATTGTCGAGTCAAGGGAGAATATTGAAAATTGCATTATAGCGGTCAATGCGTTGGAGCTGGAAAATGTCGATATCATTGTTTCAAACAATAATTCGGATATTGATATTGGTGATTTGGCAAGATTTGGCGTGAAAGTTATTGACACCAACTCCAATGGAGGATTCAGTGATGCCATAAGCAATGCGGTTAAGGCAAGCGACAGGAATTCTGATATTCTGTTGCTGAGTAAAGATGCAAAGCTCACTGAAGGATCAGTTGAATCAATGCAGAAGCATGCATTAGATATACCTGACTGCGGATTGATTGTGCCTCAACAGCTTGTTCGTGATGATAAGATAAAAGTGCATGTTCCTCATGCAACTAGAATATTCTGGTGCGATATAGCAGCATCAAAACATTACAATACTGTCCACAGGGTTCCGCTTTTCCATGACGGCGAGCTTTTGGAATTGAACCTTGCAAGATTCTTCGCAACATACATAAAAAGGGATGTTCTGGAGGCATCCTGCGGATTTGATTTGGGCATCGAGGATTCTTATGGCGCAATGTATACGTTCAGTGAATATATAAGAAATTTCATGAACCTGAAGATTTATCATGTTTCAGAGATTATTGTTATCAGTAATATATTAGATTAAATGGGGTATTTTTTTATGGGATATAAGGATAAACTACTTTCAAAGACAAGTAAAAGCTATGCCTACTACAAAAATAGTGATAAAAGGCGCGATAAAAAAGAAAAGAAACTTAGAGAACAGATTCTAAATTTAAAAAAGACTTATCAATATGACTACTACTATGCTGATTTCGAAAATATACTTGCCAAATTTTACATCTCCCCGGTAGTGGCACTTCCGTTTACAATGGAGGACAAAAGATGCTTTTCTTTTATGGACCATTTGGCAAAGTATCTGAGAAGCACACTTCCTCATAAAAAACCGCTTGTCAGTGTAATATGTCCGGTTTACAACTACCAGAAGGAAGTTCTTGACATTGTGGAATCAGTAATAAATCAGACCTACACCAATTTTGAACTTATTGTCGTCGATGATGCAAGCAATGACAACACATTGGATGAACTTAAGCTTCTTGAAGACAAAAGGATTAGAGTGATTTCAAACGAAACACACATGGGATTGTCCTATTGCCGCAACATGGCTTTGGAAAAGGCCAAAGGGGAATACATATTCTACATAGATATGGATAACTTATGGTATGAGGAATACCTTGAGTCCATGATGGGAGCATTCATGCAGCTGGAGGATGCCGATGCAATATATTCCGGTCAGCTGATTTTCAAGGACAACTATAAGCAACTACAGGGAATAATATTTGGAGTCTACAACAAGAGCTTACTTTACAATAACAATTATATCTCACTTTCAGCATTCGCCCATAAAAAAAGCCTTGCAGATGAAATAAAATTCGACGAGACAATGAAAACCCAGGAGGACTGGCTTTTCATTTTGAATGTTGCAAAATATGCTAAGATGCACTCCATACCTATCATACTTTCAAGATTTTTAAATAAAGATAAGAGATTCAATAAAAGAAAAGGAGTCAATAACGCAATTGAGGATGCTGAAATTGAACTGGTTCATGAAAAGGTTGACAACAACATCTTCAAGGACTTTTCCCAGCAATATCAGTTGAACAAAAAAGTCAGCATCATCATTCCAAGCTTCAAATTGTTGACAGATCTGGAGCAGTGCATAGATGCAATACTGTCTTTCAATTCCCCATTCACAGACATTATTGTAGTTGACAACAATTCACAGGATGCCGTAAGGCAATACCTGAAGAAAATGTCTGATGATGGCAAAATCAAATACATTCAAAATGACATCAACTACGGATTCACTTATGCAATAGAGCAGGGAATTGACGTGGCCGATGAGGATTCGGATATTCTTCTTTTAAACAACGATGCAATCCTGACAAAAGGTTCACTTGAGGCAATGCAGTATTACGCATACAATATTGATGATGCGGGTATAATTGTGCCTCGTGAAGTATTATATGCAGGTGACGACAGGCTGAACACTCATGTTCCATATGGAAACCATGATTATGAATGTGACGTAACACCTTCAAGGGCGCATAAGAATATGATTAACATTCCATTGTTTTTCGATGGCGAAATATTGGAGCTTAACTTCGCGCCGTTCTTCTGCACATACATCAAAAGGGATGTTTATGACCAGAGCATAGGTTTTGATTCTGAATTCGGAAGGCATTACAGATCTGACAGGATATTCTGCAATTTCGTAAGGCACTTCTTAAAACTGAAACTCTATCAGATTTCAGATACAAAGGTATATCACAAGTCCAGAAAGGCGACTGCCAAATTGAAGGAAAGTAATGATTCATTTGATATCATGTTTGTCAAAAATCAATGGGAACCTGAATTGGGTGAGAAATTAGGATTTAAAAAACCGTATTGGGATGAATGAATTTAAAATGTGATTTTATGTCATTAATGGAAAAAATATTATCTAAAAGCAATAGCTATAATTATTATAAAAATAATTTTAAAAAACTGAACAGGGAAAATAAAAAGCTTAAAAAGCTCAATAAAGAAAATAGGATAGCTAAAATCAATCATGATTCTGCAAAAATTGAGCTTTCTAAAAAACAGAACCAAATCAGTTACCTGAAAAGAGGTTTGATAAACAGGGATAATGAAATCAACTTCCTTAAGAAAGATTTAAAAAACAAACAGACAATTATAAAAGAGCTCATCGATGAAAACGATGAGTTTGAAGAAGACAACGAATTATATAAGCAGCAGGAAATTGAACTCACAGAGATTAACAGACAGCAGAAAATGGAACTTGAAGATTTGAGAATTATGATTCCAAGGGAAGCTGCAAGAAAGTATTACTACAAAAAGGTCATGGGCAAGGAGCTCAATCTCGATGATCCTAAGGACTTCAACGAAAAAATCAACTGGCTGATTGTCAATAAGTATGGTGAAAGGGAAGGAAGATTAACCGATAAGGCTCTTGTCAAGGAAATCATAGCTGAAATGAACATTGACGGACTGATTATTCCTGAAACATACAGAACCTACACAGATGCCGATGACATTGACCTGGATGAACTTCCGGACAGGTTCGTATTGAAGAGCAATCACTACAGCGGCAGGGTGTACATATGCACAGACAAATCAGAATTTGACCTGGATGAAGCCAGAAAGGAATTGAATGAGCAGCTGAAGAAAAGCTTTACCGCAAAAACCCTGGAATATCATTACAACTACATCAAACCATGCATAATTGCCGAAGAGTATCTTGATGATAGTGAACATAAGATGCCTTTGGACTACAAGTTCTACTGCTTTGACGGAAAGGTTGACAATATAATGTTGTGTACAAACAGAGGCAAAAATCTGCTTCTGGATGACTATGATACCGAATGGAACCTGAGGAAATATTCATTTGACAATTTCACATCCGATGAGGAGAACGAAAAGCCGGATAATCTCGAGAAAATGGTTGAAATAGCTGAAAGATTAAGTGAAGGGCATACCTTTGTTAGGGTGGATTTGTATAATATCAACGGCAAGATATACTTTGGCGAACTGACATTCACCCCAGCTAACGGAATGATTGACCATTACACTCAGGAATCCCTGAATCTGCTTGGAAGCAAACTGATTTTACCTAAGGATTAACATGGTGAAAATATCTGTCATCCTGCCCGTTTACAACAGTGAAAAATACATTGAAAAAGCAATTGAAAGTGTATTGAATCAGTCATTAAGGGATTTTGAATTGATTGTTGTAAATGATGGCTCAACAGACAATACATTAAACATCATTGAGTCATTTACGGATTCAAGAATCAGGCTAATCAACCAGCAAAACATGGGTCCTGGTGCTGCCAGAAACAGTGCCCTTGATATTGCATCAGGGGAATATGTGATGTTTCTTGACTCTGATGACTGGTTTTGTGATGATGCTTTAAAGACAGCTTATGGCGAGGCAAAAAGCAGCAATACTGATGTTACTCTTTTTCAGATAATAAAATATGACGGTGAATTCAGCCAGAATGACTGGTTCAACCTCAACGATTTTGATGAGTCCTTTGAAAACAGAATCTTCAATCCCCATGAGTGTGGGGATTTTCTCTTTGAGATTTCTGTAAGCGCCTGCCAGAAGATTTTCAAAAGACAGTTTTTAAAAAGCATTGATGCCAGGTTTCCCGAAGGAATATATTTTGAGGACATGCCCTTTTTCTTCTATACATTTCTGAGTGCCGAAAGGGTATCAATAATTAAAAGGCATCTTTATGTCCGGCGAAAGCATCCCGGATCAATTACCGAGTCTGTCGACAGCAAGTTTCTCGACACTGTCGAGGCGGGCCAAATATTGATGGACATATTTATTGAAAATGGATGGTATGATGCATATCTCTTTGATCTGCTTGCCTTCAAAATCAATGGTCCCCGATATGCTTTAATGGGCATTGAAGAAAAATACAAAGAAAAGTTATATCTATTAATTAAAAAGGACTATGAAGCAATTAAATCAAGTCAATATTATGATGACTATCTTGAAAATTTGGGTCCGGTAAAAAGAAAATTCCTTCTGGATATATTGGATTCTAAAAATTACACTGATTTTAAAAAAAAGTAAAAATAAAGGTTTAAATTAAACCTTTTGCTGTGTGATGGGCAACCCATCCTCCGTAGAGGAACTGTTCGACAATCATGTATGATGAGTCACCGACACAGTACTTGACGTCATGGCTGGTCATGTACTCGGCAGGATATGCAAGTCCTTTGAAGCTTTTCGGTGAGAAATTGTCGTCCCATGCACGTTTAAGAAATGCCAGTTTTGTTATGTCATAGCGGTATGGAAGCATTCCCTGCGGGTTTGTCCATTGTTTTGTATAGAATGCTGTTGCAAGAACTGAATTGTGTTTCTTGATAAGTCCTCCGTAATAGTTGTAGCCCATTTCTTTTATTGTGGCTGCACACATTCCGTTATAGAACGGGAAGTAAACTGCATTTCTAACTTTATAGTAGTTCAGACTGTGTTGTTCCGGACCGATTCCCTTTAGGATAACTTTCCATCCTGCAATGCGTAGCTTGTTTGCAACATCATTGAGAAATGCTCTTGTAAAACCTCCGTCGGCATCAATCACCACAGTCCTGAGCTTGGTCTTGTAGGGATTTTTAATATATGTATATGACAGCTTGTTTGATCCCTTGCAGGATTTGATGTTTTCCTCTCCATAATAGAAGTACTTTACGTGGTGTATTCCTTTAGGCAGATAGATGGCAATGCTTGCCTGGCCTTTGGAATTGGTTTTTACAAAATAAACCTTTTTGTCCACCATGAACTTGACCTTGCGCCCTGAAAGGTTCATTCCGTCTCCCTTGAGGGTTACGGTAAATACTTGTCTTAATCCGGCATATCCTTTAAATGATGATGCCTTGATTGTGGACTTGGGTTTGGTAAGCAGGAATATCTTTTTGGAACCCTTGATTGTTTTATATCCGGTTTCATTAAAAGTGTAGGTTATTGTATATTTGCCTTTGGCATATTTTAAAGGCAATTTTGCTATTCCTTTACTGTCGGTGACGATTTTGGTATTCTTGTTTTTGACTTTGAAGTAAACAGTTTTGTTTGCGAGTTTCTTTCCTTTGTCGTCAAGAAGCTTGACGTCGAAAGTTTCCTTGGTGAGATAATTTGTCTTTTTGGAAATCTTTCCAAAGGAAGCTTTTTTAATTTCCACGGGAGTGTCATTTCCAGAACCGTTTCCATCGTCATTGACGCTTATAACTTCATTAACTTCATTATTGCTGATTATATCTTCAACGTCATCGGATATTCCCAATTCGGTTGAATTATCAATGTTTACTTCGCTTGCACTAACAGCACCCAATAAAAAAACTAGAACTAATACAAATAAAATAAGTGCTGATGTATTTTTAATCGAAATAAATTACACCTCCATATTGTATAACATTATATCAGATACATTATTTAAACCTTTTTAAAAAGAAAATGCTTTATTTGATATTGTAGTGACTATTCAACCGGTTAAAACTTCATTCCATACGAAGTCACTGCCGGCAAAATAGCTGATTAGAACTGATGTGAGACTAACTAAAACGAATATCAAAAACACGTCAAGTGGTGTAAACGCTAAAAACAGTACAAGCAATGCCGCTTCAGCTAAATAAAATATGGTTTTTGCGTTTTTTATATGGACATAGCTTAAAAATCCCAATATTATTGGGGTCAGGATTATTGCCAGGATAAAAAGTGTTGCGGTTGAAAGGCTTAAGATATCGCCAACCGGAAGGTGGAGTACCTCAACAAAGAGATACATCTCAAAGATTGTAAGGAAAAATCCCTGGACTGCACCACAGATTGCCTGTGATAATGTGTGTTTTTTTAAAAGCACCCTTGACCAGATTAAAACAGGATAGAGTATTCCGAATATTGCTCCGAAGGGTCCTAAAAGCAGAATCAATGCACCGACGGGTCCGCTTAAACCTGTAGTGTGAACGCTGATTTTCCATTTTAGGGTTATCAGCATCACAATGAATGTGTTTACCGCATAGCATAAAAGCAGGATTGTCAAAAAGTTATGGGCATTCAAAATCAGAGAAGTCAAAAATCCTATGAAATATGAAACGATTCCGACTATCAGTGGAACGAAACGGTCTGTCCTGTTTGAAATGTCCTTGTCGGTACC
Organism: Methanobrevibacter sp.; assembly: GCF_030539555.1. Lineage (GTDB taxonomy): Archaea > Methanobacteriota > Methanobacteria > Methanobacteriales > Methanobacteriaceae > Methanocatella. Next base: position 18,368 of record NZ_JAUNXX010000006.1, read on the forward strand.
TAATTTTTTTGCCCAGAATACAATTATCGCCATAGGCAGGAGTGATGAAAAGACAAGTGAGATCAGCTCCAGTACAATGAATTTTGATATGTTGAATTGGCCTCCTTCAAATGAAAGCACAATGCTCATTATCAGAAATAACGGAATGCATATTATGGGTGGATTTGTCACGGTCGATATTGTATCGGCAATTTTTAATCTGTTCATATTAGATATATATAATATAATCAGCTAATAAGTTTTTTGAAGATTAATTTAAAATCATGTGATTTGATGTGGCCTTCACATGCTGTTTTTGAAAGTTAACGCATAGGGGGTGATGCTTCTTTTAATATTTTGCACCAGATTACCCGATAGCTTTAAAAAATCCTCGAATTCGATATAATATATGGATAATTTACATTAAATTTAAATTATTGTGAACATTTTAAAGTTGCAATTGCAATAGTTGTCAATGCAACATTTATATATGATGAGGATATAAGTATAATAATGAAATCATTAGTAGCTTATTATTCAAGAACAAACATTACAAAAAAGCTTGCCGAAAACATTGCAAGCAAAACTGACGCTGATATAGAAGAAATCATACCTAAAGTAAACTACCAGGGAAAAATGGGTTATGCACGCGGTGGAAAACATGCAATCCAGGAAAAAATCATAGACCTTGAACCCTTAAAATACAACCCGGAAGACTATGATGTTGTATATCTTGGAGCACCTGTATGGGCATCAAGAGCGGCAAATCCTCTGATTTCATACATCAAGGAAAATGAAGGAAAATTCTCCAATGTCAAGTTCTTCATGACCGCCGGAGGAAGCGGTTTTGAATCATCATTCAAACAGCTGGAAAAGGTAACATCACTTAAACCTCAGGCTACCCTGGAGCTGACAACCAAGGAAGTCAAGTCTGGAAACTACGACAGCAAATTATCTGATTTCATAGGGTAATTCTGATGTCATTTGATGAACTGAAAAAGACAGACGCTTCATCCCTGCCGATAGGCAAGCTGATTTCCATTATCGCAAAATCCCAAACCATATTCTTGAACCACAACCTGAAGGACTTCGGGATATCACCAACCCAGCTTCATGTACTCTTTGAGATATATAACCAGGCTGACATCAATCAGGAAAAGATAGCCAACGGCTGCAATATCAATAAGGGAGCAGTGGCACGCAACATAAAAAAATTGGAGGATGGCGGATTTGTGAAACGTGAAATCGATGAAAACAATCGCCGTCAAAACAAGGTTTCATTAACATCCAAAGGAAGTGAAACCCTTAACAAGAGCATTTCCATTTTATACCAATGGGAAGATGAAGTGTTCAGCGGAAATGAAATGAAACAGAAAGAACAGCTGCAGATTGCTTTAAAAGATTTGGCAATTAAATCAATACAATTAAATCAGAGGGGAGAAAAACAATGAGTGGAAAGAAAAGTAGAAATATTGAAATGATAACAGGAGACCCTAAAAAGGCTATTGTTAAACTGGCTCTTCCGATGATGCTTTCAATGTTATTGATCATGCTCTACAATATTGCGGACAGTATATGGGTTGCAGGACTCGGAGCGGATGCTCTTGCGGCAGTCGGATTCATCACACCATTATTCATGGTATTGGTAGGGCTTGGAAACGGAATAGGTGCCGGTGCAAATTCACTGATTGCAAGAAACATAGGAGCCAAGAATTTTGACAAAGCAAACAATGCTGGTTTGCATGCTATAGTTCTGTCAATAATAGTTTCTGCAATATTCACAATACTGATTGAGGTATTCATGGTGCCTATCCTGCAGTTCATGGGTGCGGGCTCAACAATAGGATATGCAATGGACTACAGTTATATCATTTTCGGATTTTTATTTGTATTTGTCTATTCAGGTGTTGCATCAGCAATATTCAGATCAGAAGGCGATATGAGAAGAGCAACAATCGCAATTGCCGTTACAGCAGTCATGAATATTATACTGGACCCGGTATTCATTTACGTCTTGGACTTCGGCATATCCGGAGCCGCATGGGCTACCGTTATATCAGCAATATTGTCATGTCTTGTAATGAGCTACTGGATTTGGGGCAAAAAGGATTTATATCTTGACTTGTCAGCAAAAAATTTCCATTATCAGACAAGCATAATGATTGACACCCTGCAGGTTGCAATACCTTCCACACTTGAAACAATAGTATTTTCAGCATTGGCAATCATTATCAATTCAATGCTTGTGATGGCATCAGGAACAACAGCAGTTGCAGTCTATACTGCATCAATGAGGATTGTGCAACTGGCCATGATTCCATTGATAGGTCTTGGAACAGCAGTTCTTACAGTTGCAGGTGTGGCTTATGGTGCGCATAACTATAAAAACCTGAAGACTGCACACTCCTATTCAATCAAGCTCGGATTCGCAATTTCAATTCTGTTGGGTGCACTGATGTTTATATTTTCATCACAGGTTGCAACAATGTTTTCCTATACTGAAGCCAGCGCTGCCCTCTCACCGCAGATTGCAACAGCGATATCAGTATTAAGCCTCTTCGTTTTGGCAATTCCTCACGGTATGATGTCATCCATGATGTTTCAGGGAGTCGGAAAGGGAACATACTCCCTTTTAATCACACTTCTAAGGTCTTTAATCCTTGAAAGTGTGTTTGCATATGTATTCTGCTTCATTTTCGGATGGGGAGTTACAGGAATATATGCCGGTGTGGTTTTCGGATGCTTTGTCGGAGGAACCATAGGTTATATCTGGGCAAAATTCTTCATAAGAAAATTCAAGCAGATATCAATCAAAAAATATATGCCACAGGAAAATAGCTCTTAGGGGCTATTTTTTTATACTTTTTTTACCATAATTTAATTATGGAATTCATTTTAAACAACCGGAAATATGCCATTCAAAACCATGAACTCTATATCAATTATCTGATGGTTGACAACTATTTCAGGCATAGGTATTCCAAATATGACTATGATATAGAATTCGACTTCATAACTCCTCTGCTGGGCAAGCAGAAGGTTGAATTTGAAGACATTCTTGAAGGCACCAAAATCCTCGAAGAGCTGATTGAAAAAGAGGAAATCAATTTCATAGCTTCAGGCCTGCGCATCGACCAACATGTAAACGGCAACTTCAAAATCACTTATCAGGATTTGGAATTCAGCAACATCCATGTCGGCGAGGCAATTCCGCTGATTATTGCACTTGGCACTTTAGTGAATTACAAACCTGCACTGTCTCTGTCTCAGATAGCTGAAGAGCTTGACAACTTCATTGAAAAGTTCCGCTCATACAATGACAATGAGCTTAGCGAATAGAAATATATTATATCTATTAGGAATATAAATAATAATTAATTATATCATTTTTACAGAGGCTTAGACTATGGTTGAAAAAACTATTGAATTAACAGAAGAACAATTTAAAAAAGTGGAACTCCTGGAAGCTCAGGGCATCGAAGTGGGAGATGCAATCGACATGCTTTTCAAATTCAAGGAAGATGTTTTGGTCTTAAGCGACAATTTCATTGACCAAAGACTCACCAAGGCCAATGAGGAAAAGGCAGTTCTTGAAGAAAAGATGAATGAAATCGACGAAGAGATTGCCATATACTCAAATTTAAAAGACACCGCTTTGGATGTTGAAGAAAAGCAAAACATCTTGGAACAGCAATACGGCGATGAAAGCAAAACATACGAAATTCGCGCACAGGATGCAAAACGTAAAATAAGTTGGGCAAGGGACTTCTTCAAGTTCTAAACCCTTTTTTCACAAATTATTTAAAATCCATGTTTAAAAAGAAACTTCTTTTAATACCATTATTATTTGTTGTCATGGTAGTGGCCATGACCACTATCTGTGCGGCAGATCTAAATTCAGGTGAAAATATAACTGATTTTGTGCATTTAAATGGAAAATTTGAACCATCAGACAATATAACATTGGAATCAATCAGCGAAGATAACCTGGAAATATCTGATGAATCATTGTTGAAATCAGAAAATCAGACAGCATTTTCATCAAATCCAAAGTCACCTACTCATATTAAAGTTGTTTTTAAAAAAGATTATAATAACTATGAGATCTGTGTTTTGGATGAAAATGATAATCCATTGGAGCAAAGCTTGAATATTTACATCAATGGGGTTGGTGAACACACTGCCTTCGGCATTCCGGTTACAGTTGATTATCCTTTCAATGACTATGCATATGGTTATAAGACATACAATATCAAATATAAAGGTGATGATAATTATCTTTCATCTTCAAAATCATTCACTATTCACGATCTGACTTTTAAAAAAGGGTCAAATAAAATCACATTATCCAAATCCCAATACAACACCTTAAAGAACAAAAAATATATTGACATGTGGCTTAACACATTTAAAATTCATAATGTTGTTGTGGGCTATAGAAATCAGTTAGTCAATGTAAAAAAATACACAAATCCATTATTGATTGGCACTTATTCAATCCCTATAAATGATTTATATAAATCTTCTGCTAAAGCGAAAGCATCAAATTATGGCAAATACATGGGTTTGAAGGCTAAAAAAATAGCCAAATTAAAAAGGTGGAATGTTTACTGGAACTCATTTAAGTACACATTCAAGATTAATAATGGGTATGTCTATTATAAATTCCACGTTAAGTTCTACAAGTATGTAAAGCAAGTTAGAAAGATGCATGTTTACGGCAAAAAGAAATTCAGGCAATATGCAATTTTTGAATATGATAAATCTAATAAATTATACTATTGGGGTATAACCGACAATTACTATGACTATTACAACCCTATTTTCAGCTTTAAATTATATTAGAGTCCAAAAAGGATTTTTATACCAATCAGTATCAGTATGACACCGCCCAGAATCTGAAACTTGTCGCCGAAATAGTCTCCAAGCTTGCGGCCGAGATATATACCGGCTATTGAAAATGCGAATGCAACCACACCAATTATGACTGATGATATCCCGACAGGATCATTGAAAAGGGCGAATGTTATTCCCACTGCAAATGCATCGATGCTTGTAGCTATTGCAAGCAGGGTAACTTCTTTAAAAGAAAACTCATCGGTTATTTCATTATCATCTGAAGAGAGGCTCTCCCGTATCATGTTCAGTCCGATGGCCAGAAGAAGTATGAAACCTATGATTGATGCAAATGATTCTATTACACTTGATATTGTGCTTGTGCAGAAATAGCCCAAAACAGGCATCATGAACTGGAAAAACCCGAAAAACAATCCGTAATAAAATACCTGAACTTTGGATAGGTGCTTTTGCGTAAATCCTTTTGTAAGGGATACGCTGAACGCATCCATTGCAAGCGCCACTGCTATTAGAAAAACTGAAATTAAATTGAATGCCATCACATTAATTTTGCATCTCAATCTATTAAATCCTATTGTTTCTATATTAACTGTTCACTTCGAAACATTTATATTGTGTTCTATACATATTAATCATCAGGTGATACAATTGGATGGAGAAAGTTTTGAAGGGATTTATGACTCATCACCCTTTATCGCATGGATTCATAACCTGAGCAAGAATCAGATGAAATATCTCAATTCAAAAATAAGCGAACTTGATTTGGGCCATGAAATGCGTTTTATAATGATGGTTTATGACAATCCAGGCATATCCCAGGACGATTTGGTGACAATGTCAGGCCAAAGCAAGGCAAGCATTGCAAAATCGCTTAAAAAACTGGAAGATAAGGGATTCATAAAAAGGGAAGTCAACCCGCAAAACAGACGAAAGTACATGCTTAAGACAACACATGAAGGTGACAAACTGGTTCCCAAAATCAGACAGATTTCAAAGGACTGGGAAAAGGAAGTCGGTTTAAGCGAAGATGATTACGAAATGAAGGAAAGAATAAAGCAGATAGCAATCAATGCCATGAAACTGGTGGAGTGATAATATGAAATTCGATTTCGAAAGCTATGTAATATTTGTAGCATTCATAACATCATTTTTTGCAGTATTTCTCTCGGCCGGAATAGTTCTCGGAGTTCCAGCAATAGCACAGGAATTCAGAATGAACAATGTAGTCCAAAACTGGATTCCAACAATCTCTCTTCTTGTGATGGCAGTATTCACACTTCCCGCAGGGCAGCTGTCAGGAAAATACGGCGTTAAAAAATCATTAATCATTGGAGTTTTAATATTCCTGATAGGTTCTATCGCAGCATGCATATCCGTTTCAACTGAAATGTTTCTGATGTGCAGAGTAATCCAGGGTATAGGAATAGCATTTTCAAACGTATCAGCAATAGCAATGGTTGTGCAGGCCGTAAAACCCCAAAATAGAGGAAAAGCACTTGGATTTACAGTGACAGGAATATATCTTGCAGGGTCACTGTCTCCGGTATTTTGCGGATTTTTAGTCCATAATCTGGGCTGGAGGTCAATGTTTTACTTCGTAAGCCCATTTCTGCTAGTATGTCTGATACTGATGACGGTAAAGATTCCAGGAGACTGGAAAACCTATGAAGAAAGTAAAATCGACACCATAGGATACATATTATATGGAATTGGCATTCTGCTTTTCATCTATGGCTTCACAAACCTGATGAACAGTTTGGGAGTCATATGCATCATAACAGGTTTCATTTTACTTGCAATATTCACATATTATGAGCTTAAAGCGGAAAGTCCTGCATTCAACATGACCCTTTTCAAAAATATGAAGTTCACATCATCCAATATTGCGGCGCTGTGCAGTTATCTTGCAATAGCTGCAATAACAACAATCCTGAATTATCATTTCCAGTATGTCAGGGGATGGAATACCCAGATGTCCGGACTGATGCTGATAATCACTCCAATCATCATGGCAGTCATATCACCTAATTCAGGCAAGCTCTCAGACAGGATTCATCCCCAAAAGCTGGCGGCTATAGGGATGAGCATTGCAACCGTAACGCTGGTGATACTGATATTTTTGGATGCGAACACTCCATTGTATCTCATTGTCATAGCAATGGTTCTTCAGGGCATAGGAATGGGAATGTTCACAACACCGAATACAAATGCAATAATGAGTTCGGTTCCGCCAAATGAGGAGCCGAATGCGTCTGCTGCACAGTCAGCCATGAGGACAATAGGCCAGACCATGAGTCTGGGACTTCTGACACTGGTGTTTGCATGGGTCATGGGCAGTTTAAAGTTATCATCACAGTATTCAGCAATGATTGTTCACTCTTCACAGTTAATCTGCATAATATGTACTGCAATCTGTATAGTGGCAATCTTTGCTTCACTTGTAGGTATTAAATCAAAAGATCAATTCAACACACAGGGAGGTAAATAAATGAAATTAGATTTGGAAACATATGTAGTAGCGGTATCGTTTATAACATCATTTTTTGCGGTATTCCTATCAAATGGTGTGATAATAGGAGTTCCTGCAATAGCACAGGACTTTGCAATGAACAATGTCATTCAGAATTGGGTTCCGACAATCCTCTTTTTAGTAGTGGCAGTGTTCACAGTCCCTGCAGGTCAGATTTCAGGTAAATTCGGAGTTAAAAAGTCATTGCTTGCAGGAGTAACAGTATTTCTGATTGGTTCAATAGGGGCATGCCTTTCATTTTCAACAGAATCATTTTTGATTTTCAGGATGGTTCAGGGTGCAGGAATGGCATTTCTGAATGTTTCAGCAATGGCAATGGTGGTTCATGCAGTCAAACCGCAAAACAGGGGAAAGGCACTTGGTTTTACAGTGACAGGAGTGTATCTTGCAACTTCACTTTCTCCGGTAATCTGCGGATTTTTAGTGCATAATCTTGGCTGGAGAGCAATATTTTACTCTGTAATTCCATTTTTGGTTCTTTGCATAGTGTTAATACTCTTTAAAATACCTGGCGAATGGAAAACATATGAAAAGGATAAAATCGATAAGATCGGTTCAATACTATATGGAATAGGAATATTGGCATTCATCTACGGATTCACCACACTGACAACAACTAGCGGATTGATTCTGACCATTTTGGGATTGATAATATTAATAGGATTCGGAGCATATGAGTTAAGGCAAAAGTCTCCTGTATTCAATATGAACCTGTTTAAAAATGCCAAGTTCACCTCATCAAACATTGCCGCATTGTGCAGTTACATTGCAATAATGGTGGTAACAACAATACTGAATTACCATTTCCAATATGTGAAAGGCTGGGATGCGCAAATGTCCGGTTTGATATTGATCATCACACCGATCATCATGGCAATCATGGCACCTAATGCAGGTAAGCTGTCAGACAGGATCCATCCGCAAAAGCTTGCCGCCACAGGAATGGCAATCGCTACAGTTGCGCTGCTGATACTGACATTCCTCACAAAAGACACCCCTGTATATATGGTTGTTGTAGCAATGATTCTTCAGGGTATAGGAATGGGACTCTTCTCAAGCCCCAATATGAACGCAATCATGAGTTCAGTTCCGCCGAAGGACGCTCCGACTGCATCAGCTTCACAGGCAACAATGAGAACAATAGGTCAAACAATGAGTTTAGGACTCCTTACACTGGTATTCGCTTGGGTGATGGGAAATCTGAAGCTTGCACCACAGTATGCAGGCATGATTGTTCACTCATCACAAATAATATGCGGCATATGTACCGTTGCATGTGTACTTGCAATATTCGCATCACTGGTTGGAATCCGCTCAAAAGACGAGTTCAATACAAAAAGACAAGATTAGAGTGATAAAAACACTCTAATATTTCTATTTTTTTAATAAGATTCAAAAATCATAATCATCACTGATAATGAAAGTAAATTGAGGATATTTTTGTTTAATTTCATTTAATAGTTTCATTTTCAATTCCTCTCTGTTTCTGCCAAAATCAGTTATTATGTCAAAAGAGATTAACATTTCAGATTTATCAACAAAAAAGCCTTTTACTTCCAGAATTCCATCATATCCTGAAGCAGTTTCAAGTATGTCCTTGCGGATATCCTCAAATTCATGGTTTTTAGCATAAATCCCCACAACCAGCAGGATTGAGTATTCATCATATATTTTATTTGAGATTTCACTGCTCAATTGATGGATTTGAGGGGCTTTCATGTTTCCGTCAACTTCAACATGCACGGTTCCAACGGTTCTCCTAGGACCATAATCATGTAAAACCAAATCATATACCCAGTAAACATCAGGAATTTCACTTATGGAATGTTTAATATTGCTTGTTAATTCAAGACTTGCTCTTCTGCCAATCAATCTGTCTAAATTATCTTTAAGTATGTCCCATGAAGATTTGAAAACCATTATAACGATGATGCAGGTCACAATATTGTCAAAGGAGATATGGTAATATATTGCTGATAATGCTGAAAGCAAAATTAAAAATGAAAATAAAGAATCCAATAGCTCGCCGTTACCTGAATCCATTAATTGCTGTGATTTTAAAGTATTTCCGGCTCTCCTGTAATACATTCCCAAAAATATTTTGACAATTACTGTAAATATAATGAAACTCAAATAAATACTATTATAGCTGGTTTTTGCATTAGAAATAATATTCAACGAATTCAAAGATGATAAAGCGATAAGAATTGCTAAAATTGAAATTGAAATTGATATCAGGTATTCCGCTCTTCCATATCCGTAAGGATGTAATTTATCTGGAGATTTGTTTGAAATTTTACTTCCTAAAATAGGCAAAATTGAAATGATTATAGAAGATAAGTCATTTAGCTGATTGTATATTTGAGGATTTGAAATTGATTCCATTCTAGCTGCAATAACATCCATAACTGAAGAGAATATGTTGATAATATTTTGAAAGCATCAGATATAATTGGAGGTGAAGCGGTTAAAAAACCAATATGGAATTTCAAGACAGTAAGGATGATGTTGATTATAATTCCTGCAATATTGGTTTGAATGAAATCATTTTCACCGGTCATTTTCATCAGTTGTTAATCTTTATTGCCGAAGTCATCCCAGAAATGGGTCTGAAATACACTGTTTTTACTTAGCTCATCCAGTTTAAGGAAGAGTTTCCATGGCATTGACAGGCACATGTAATCATTTGGAATGAAATGTTTCATATGAGCCCTTGCTGCAAAATCAAGCGGACTTAAAACCGGTACAGGATCATCTTTGTCGTTCTGCTCAAATGTAAATGATCCTATTGCCTGGCATGCTGATGCCTGTGGTGTAATGACATACGCGCTGTCGCTTCTGAATGAACCGTTCAGCTGAAGAACTGCTGAAAGTTCCATTGGATTAAGTGTGAATACTACAGAATCGGGAATTTCGCCATCCTCAAGGTTTTCAATTGCTTTGAAAATAACGTAGTGCTTATCGTCATAGATTGGTCTTTTTTTGATATGTGCAATTGCAGTGTCAAAGTCACAGTATATTCTCTCACCATGTTTGAACATTTCCGCAACGTTTTTTGGTCTTGATTCCAATTTCCTGAGGTATTCCTGCCTGTTTTTGGCAGAATCCTGACCAAGTGAGAGAAATGTTGCCTGAAATTCCATATCTTCTTCTGTTTGAAATCCGTTTCCCCAACCGAGACCTGTTGCAACACCTCCGCAGGTTATGTTTTCACGGCCAAATGCTGTAGTCTTTCTTTTAGCTATTGTCTGTGCGACAAATGCCATTACACATCCTCCTCTTCCAGGTTTTGGAATTTTTGCATCTTCTGGTATTTCGTCACTTTTGATTAGAACAATAGGATTGAATTTTGCGTTTAATTCTTTGACAATGTTGAATTGCATTTAGAAAACCTCCTCTAGAGTTAAATTTGTTGAGGAAATTATAAAAATTTTGCTTAATTTTTATTAAAATTTAATGTTTTATTTCAAAAATGCATTAATTGTTTCATATCATATATATGGAGTTGTCCAGATAGGGCAGTTTTATTGCTTAATTCTGGCGGCAGTGCCACACAGGAATTATTGAATTTTATAATTTTTATAAAATTTAATAAATTTTATTAATTTTTCTTTTTAAAAATCTTTATTTGAGCTGTATGATGTTATGTATTGGTAATTTCAGTTAGATTTTAATGTTTAAATTTTCAATTCAATTTATAATGATTATTTGATGATAATTTTAAAAAATAAGCTTGTATATCAATTGTTTTTACTGAAATTCCTGTTAGTGTAATATTACACTAGTCGGAAATATATTTCCGTATATTAGAAGTAAATAGGTAATATACAGAAATAAGTATTAATAGTAAAAATAGTTATTATAGTTATTTATCTATAAATAGATATTATAGGTATTTAAGGTTAATAGTATTAATTATATTATAAGTATTATATGTATTTCTTTTTTTCTGTAAATACAGAAATAAGTATTTAATATACTTTCCATATATACAGAAATAATAATAAATACATATTATACTATTTATGCTCAAGTAATATTAAGAAACTATTATAAATCAACTGCTTGATATATATCAAGCTATTAAAATACCATAATTTCTTCAAATTATGCTGTTTTTTATTAAATTTCATGAAATTTAATAAATTTTAGCGAAGTCTGAATTTAATATATCGGACAAACTGTTTAACAGCAAAGAATAATATTCCAATGAATATAACAACACCAACAATTACAAGTAAAACTGTAAGTTTGGATGCTGTTGGAGGAGCTTTTAAAACCATGCTTCCCATGGACTCATAATTAGGAGCAATCGGTATCTTTTCAGCTTCAAATAGAGTATTGTTGAAATATACGTTGTCTACAAGCTCGCCAGTGTTCATTCCATGAATTGAACCGTCATCATTGGAAAGAAATGCATCAGTTATATTTCCTTTAAATGTATCATTATCCACCTGATGGAAATAATAAGTGGTGATATCTCTCCTGGTAAGGCCAAATGCATCGGAAGCCGCCAGTTCTGTCATTACGGATATCTTGTCAGATGTATCAAGTGAAATATCGCCTGATCTAAAATAATTATATGTATTTGGCATGGATATGTACTCGCCCGGATTCAAATGTCCTGTGAAATGGCCTTTAGCACCTGCTATGCCATAATTTCCATTAGGTGCTTTGATCACTACATGACCTAATTTGTAAGGTTTTTTAATCTTTTCAATTTGGGCTAATCCATCTTCGGAGATGCTATTGTCCTCAGTTATCATGTGTGATGTAATCTCTTCAGTCTTTTCGTTATCCGGACCGTCATCTACACCCCCGTATCCAATGGTCCAACCATTACTGGTTATGATAACCTGACAGAAATAGCCTCCTTCGGTTTTATATTGTTTGATTGCCTGAATGCCATGCCAATCTATCTCTTCTATATGAATGTCAGCAGTCAAATTGGCATCTCTTCTAAAGGAAAATATACTGTTGTTTCCATCCAATTGCAAAACCACAGAACAGCAGCCAATCATGTCTGATTCATCAGTGCTGTCCAAAATAAGTTGAATGTCCTGAATGTTCTGTTCATCTGATGCGCAGACGCCCAATACTGAAATCAGTATTAGAAGAACACTCAATAATAGTATTGTCCTTTTGAAATTCATAAAAAACCCTAATATTATATTTAAAATATCTATAAATTGATATCAATATATATTTTATAATGAATAATATTTAAATGTTCTTGATTGTTGATTTGAGATTTAAAAAAAGTTGAAATTTAATAATTAAATATTAAATTTCATATTGTTGGCTTTTAATTTTTGTTTCATTTGTTCTCTGTCAACATGAATATATTTGTCAGTTGTTTGGCTGTTGGAGTGTCCAGCAATTGTTTGAACTTCAGCAACTGTCAGAATTTCTGCGTAATGGCTTAAAGCTGTGTGTCTGAGAATATGCACACTGACATTTTTCCCATAGTTTACAGGGCAATCCAATCCTTCAGTTTCTATTCTGTCATCTGTGAGATTTGCATACTTCTTAACAATGTCCTGAACACCACGTTTTCCTATCCGATTTCCTTTAATGTTTGTGAATAGTTCTTCACGATTGACTTCAATAGCAGCTTTTTTTCTCTGAATTACTGGCTTGTATACATTATTGGTGTTTTTTCTGAGTTTTGTGATTCGTTCTCGAATCATATCATTTAAACTTATCAATGTATCAAAGGTTATGAATGTTGTTCTGTCCTTAAGCTCACCTTTTGTTGTCTCTGCACGTAAATATATCTCAATAAATTCGTTAGAATCATTTGGAAGTTCAAAAAATCCTTTTTTATCTATTGGAACCTGTATGTCCTGTTTATTTAACAATACCAGTTCCTTCAGCCTAATTCCGGAATCAATGAAAGTTCTGCAAATCGCATAATCCCTTTTGTTTCCGCTTTGTTTTATTGTATCAAGAAAAAATGCGCTTTGTGGCCTTGTTAAGCTAATTTTTTCGATTCTTTTTTTAGCAGTTTCAGGATCTTCAGCCTTTACTTCAATGATATCCTTCATTTTAATTGTATCATGCTGGATTTCTTCCTGAACATCTTCTGAGTTGATGAATTCAAGAATATTCATCATGTATGTTTTGACAGTTGTTCTTTTGTTTCCACGCTGCTTTAGACAGTATCTACGATAATGTCTCAATTGCTTTTTAACATTGCCACTGTTCAGTTCATCTATTCCCTTATTTTCAAGATATTCAATGAATTTGGATATATTAAATGTCTGTTTTTGAATTGTTTCTTGAGTTAAGTTCTTTACTTCTTGTTTTTCTTCTAAGTATTCATCTAGGTAGTCTGTTAGCTCATCAACCTCTATCATAAGCTTTTTGCCTCCTAAATTTTTATACTCAAACCCTTGTTATACTATTTATTTTTTTAGTATATAAAGACTTCGTATCTTTTCATTATTAACGTATATTATTACATAAAATATACGTTTTCTTTATATATAAAATTTGGATGATTTGGAGTTTTTTTGCAAAGTGTTGAAAGTGTAGTAGGACACCTACATCAAGTGGTTGAAATATGGTGATTTCGTTAATTTTTTCATTTTTAATAAAAATTTTTACAAAAGTAATAAAATAATTTTGAAATATTTAATATAAATTTTTATAAAAAAATTAGTAATAATAATTTAAATAATAGTAATACTATATAGTCTATAGTAATAGAAATTTTTTAACGGCTTAAAATTATCAACATTTCGGAACTAAAATTTTGTCAAAAATTTTTCTTCTGAAAAGGAGGTGAACTGCATGATGAAGTACATATTATTGCTTTTGAGTGTACTCACACTTGTTGTGAGCTTAATTGATTTATGGTTCTAAATCCTTGTAAATAGACTGATGAATTCAAAGAAAGGTTCTTGACGTAAGAAGAAGGTTCACACCCGGAAGCCGGCTATAATTCTCCCTTTCTTTTAATTAATGTTAAATTTATATATGTTAAGATATATAGTATAATACATGAATATGATTCTCATATTCTAGGAATGAGGATACTTCCTTTTCCAATGTTGATAATTATTGTCTAAAATGTGTGATGGTTTAGGAATTTCTCCTAAACTATTTAGACAATGCTATTTTTATTTAGATTTTAAATTTTAATGAATAGTATTCTTTAATGTATGTAATTGAAAGTTACATTTGATATACTATATGCAAAAAGATATTCATATTCTTCATCATATTCTGATTGTAACATTTTTGATTATGTAATTTATTTTGATTACATTGTAAAAGCCTTCAATTCATATTATTTATAAAAACTAGTATTTTTAATCATACTAATTTTTAATTTCAGATCCATCAAATTAGTCCAGTAATTTTATTCTTTTTTATTTAACTCTTTTAAATGACTTCTTAGGTTATAATTAATCTTTTTTATGATTTTATTTTCTTTTTTAAGTTTATTGAATTCGATTTCATCATAATTGTTGTATTTTTTAATTATACAGTTTTTCATGTATTCACAAAAAGTTTTTCCATTAACACGAGGATATTTCTGATGATACTGTCTGTGATGATAATCACATAACAAAATTAAGTTATTTTCATTATAATAATCATCACTTGATTGTTTCACCCTTTTTAGATGATGTGGAACAATATTTTCAGTTGATCCACAAACAACACTTGTTTTCTTTTTCTTTTAGTTTTTTAATTGTTCCCTGTAATTTCCAATAGTTTGGATTATCATGCATATAATCTCCTCAATTTTTCCTTTTCTTGAATATTGGAGTTATAGTGGATATTTCTGCTCGAGTATTATAATCACTTCCTTTAGATAGTTTTAATATACTCATGTATTTCTTTATCGAAGAAAAATTCTTCAATATCATAATATTTATCTTCAATGAGTATATTTACAGGTAAATCTTCAACCTGCCACTCTTTTAAAAGAGTAATTACAAAATCACTTAACAGAATCATGGAATCACATAAATTATTCCAAATCATTTTTGAATACGTCAATCAACTCACAAATTAAATGAAATTTATCCTGTTCAGATATATTCATTTCCAACAGTTTTCTTTCTTCATAGTCATCTAATACTTCGCTGATCGGATAAAAATATTGATGATGATATATTTCTTTATTTTGGAAAAGTTCCTCATGCAATTGCCAGGTTTTGAAATCCAAATTTTGTCTTGCACGGTCTCTTTCATATTCATCTTCTAGAAAATCAACAAGATGAACTAACTCCTGAATTTCATTAAAATCTTCAGCATGAGTTGCAGTTTCTTCTACAGCATTGCACAAGTTTAAATAAGTTGAATAGCGTATTTCTAAATTTACATAATGAGACATTTTTTTTCACCATCATTTCCTTCAATTAAATATTCCACATAATCTTTTGCAGTCTTATAATTATTATCTCTTCAAATAGTTTTTCAAAATTTTTTATTTCAATAAAAACATTCAAAACCCTAAAACAATCAAGTAAACACCTTATCAGTCATAATTACGACTCATTCATTCAATATTTCTCAAATCAATACTTTTCCAGGTTTGATAAATATTTATTGAAATTTTACTTTTTAGAATTATTCAAAATTGAAATTAATGTCTTAAAGTATGAGATTAAACTATAACTGCAGTATATCTTTCACTGTCAAGAGTTTTAATCAATACTTCATAGGGATTATACTTATTGCTCATAACCATTTTTAACACGTTTTGACTGAATCCTGAAACTAATGTAACACCCAATTCATTTTCAATTAAAGGAATTGTTTTGGTACGGGAGTTAACATTCCAAAAGATCAATTTAGGCAAGTCATAGCCAGCTTTTTTATATCTTTCCCTAATCTCATCAAACAGGGGTTTTGTTAACTTATTTCCTTTGTTAAAATAATATCCTTGTGCATGGTCAAATTCCATATCTGATATAATCAGAATGTTTTTAATCATTTCAGTTTTTAAAATATTATTTTCAACGGCCACATCAAGTATTAAATCAAAAACAGCTTCGATATTTGTATTTGCGACTTCATCGTGTTTAAGAGCAATATGCAGTTTTTCCCGTAAATTATTTGCTTTACTTAAATCTACAAATTGGGGAGTTGCTGAAAAAGTAATATACTTGTCTTTATAAACCTCATTGTTGTGTTCAGATGAATATATTGCAAGAGCATTTGCAACATCAAGAGCTGTTGTTTTTCCGCTGACCGGCATTGTCATGCTGCCGCTACCATCAGCAACAACCAAAGTTCCACATATGGAAATATCCTTAAGATTATCCCAAGCCAACTCTAAAGTCTGGTCATATTCTTCGATGCCGCCCCATCCAGCACAATATCTTGAAACAACATCCACTGGAGTGGCTACATTCATGTTCATTTTGCGTGAACCCCTTTCAACAGATTTCAAGTAGTTACATCTCCTACTTTCATCATGTTTAAGAAAAGCATTATTATATTTCAGATTAGCTAATGACGGGACAAATTCATAATCAATTTTGCCCCATTCATTGCTGCAAGTATATACTTCAGTAACTTTGAGATATTTGCGTAGTTTAGATAATATAAAATAAAAAAATAAGCATTTATGAAAAATATCTTTGAAAAAAAATAATTTTACAAATTAATTAATAATTATTAAAATTTTAATTGATTATCCATAAATCATATATTTTATTTTGAAACTGTATATTTTTATTAATATTCGTAACGGCAAGAAATTAATGAAATGCATTGTTAATGTAAGAATAATAATCTTTTTAAAACTTTGGAAAACATAAGTTAACTCATGTACATGATAGTCAGTTTTGAGTGCAAGTTCAAAACAAACCGTGAAAATATTGAAAGAATCCTCCAGCATTATGGACTTCGAAGGATTCAGACTTCATTATATGCAGGGGATTTGAAAAATGATGAAAGAAAAGAATTGGCCAAAAACATTTCTGAAATTATAAGAGATACTGACAACGTGCTGATAATGCCTGTTTGTCAGAGCTGCTATTCAAAAAAGGAAATCTGCGGTCGAAAAATCAAATTTCAAGAGGAACTCTACAAGGTGTTTTAGATGAAAATAGTGATTGACGGATACAACAAATCCATACACAAAAAAGACAACCAATTGACTATATATGAAAAGGATGAAATTTTAGATTCAATTAAGGCATCCTCTATTAACGACATAACAGTTGTTGGAAAAGGATATGTTACATTTGATGCATTAAATTTGATGGCCGAAAATAACATTAAACTTATAGCAATCAATCCGAGAGGACAGCTGACATATACTCTGGAATCCCCCAATTGGAGAAACGTCAAACTTAAAAAAGAGCAGTACAGATTAAGTGAAGATAAAACAGGTATTAAAATATCTAAAGAATTGATAATTTCCAAAATGAAAAACCAGAAGGCAACATTGACAACCCTTAACAAAAACAAGCAGCTGAAAAGATTTTTTAATCATAGGTTCAAAATCGATGAGTGCATTGGCCAGCTTGAAGACATGAGTCTGTCTGGAGATAATGATGTTATCAGAATGAAAATAATGGGTCTTGAAGGAAAGGCATCAAACGAATACTGGAATGGTGTCAAGCATTTCGTTTCAAAAGAAATAGGATTTTCATCAAGAACAAAAAAGCCGACAGATCTGCTGAATTCAATGCTGAATTACGGTTATGCAATTCTTGCAAGTGAAATAACAAAATCGATATTGGTAAATGGTCTTGATCCATACTGCGGTTTTCTTCATTTTGATATGTATGGGAGAACCAGCCTAACTTTTGATTTAATAGAACCCTTTAGAGCACAAATTGTCGATAAGACCATGATAGGATTGATTAACAGAAAGCAAGTAACAACTGATGATTTGGACAAACGAAACAATACCCTAAAATTAGAAGCCAGAAAGTTAATTGTAGAAAAGATATTAGGTAAAATCTACTCTTCAATAACATATAATGGTGAAACAGTAAGTTACTCTGATTTAATAGAAAAACAAAGCAATGATTTGGTTAATGTTCTTTTAGAAGATGGAAAATTTGAAGGATTTTACCTGCGGTGGTGAGGAAACCTACCAGACTTTAAGCTATTAAAATCATCTCCTCAAAATCAGGTTAAATAAGTTTTAATGTTAATGTTATTTTCTATGGTTTTGAGGAAACCTACCCTAAAATTTGACTGTTAAAAGATGTCCTCACAACATTTTTAAAAGAAGAAATATAAAGTAATTAAATAAAAATTTAAAGTAAAATTATATAGTGTTTGAAACGTATGTTTTGTTATAAATTATTCAAAACTTGAAGATGGTTTCTTTATAAAAGACAATGAAGGTTCTTTTAGTTTTCCAACAACAAAGGATAAATCTAATCTTGTAATGTATGAAAAACACTTAAATGAACTTCATGAGGAGAATGAACAATTAAAAAATGAGATTACAAGATTGGAAATAATCGTGGAAAAGTTACAAAATAAGGATTTTGATACTTTTGTTGCGAATATGGAGGATTTGCAGAGGATTAATGAAGAGATAAGAAAAGAGAATGAACAGTTAAAACAACAATTGAATGAACTTAAAACATATGATGAAGAAGACTTTACAGAAACAGAACACATCAATCATATCTACAAAGAAAAAGGGTTCTGTGGAGTTATAGAATATGCAAAAGACAAACTACAACACTATGGTGTAGTAAAAGAAGTTTGAAACGTATGTTTTGTTATAAATTATTCAAAACTTAAGATTATGGATTTGAAATCGATAGATTAATCAACTAATTTAAATGCCATTAAAACCAGATATATTTTCATGTTTAAAAAAAAATTAATATTGACCCTAATCTTTTTAATCATTGCATTTAGTGCACTGTCCACGGTCAATGCACAAGATTTCAATAACACTGCAGATGCAACTTCTCAAGGAATAATTGATGAAAGTTTAGAGTTAAATGACGGAAATCAAGAAGAATCAATAATTGCATCAAACAATTCAATGGATGCCTATGAAACCTCGGAATCAGATTCGTCAATAAATTTAAATAATGATGAAGATTTGATTTCAGAAAATGATAAAATTAATATTATTCCAATTACCACTACTGGAGAATATAAAACTGGAGAATTGCTTTTTAAAGTAACTGATGCCAACTATTCACCTTTGGCTTATAAAAATGTATCAATAACTATCAACAGAGACATAAGTGCCCAATATTCAGGAAAAACAAATTTTGATGGAATCGCTTCATTTAAATTTGGCGACTTGTGGGTATATTCACTGGAGGATGGACAACTGAAAGCATCGCCGTTATCAGTTGGAAAATGGAATGTGACACTTAAGGTAACTGACAGCAGCCTAACTCCCACTTCCATCAATATCCCTTTAAATATCACTCCAGCCACAATAAAATTAACAATCACTAATTTGAATCTCGATTATGAATCAGATATACCCATGATAATTACTGCACTAAACAAAGACAATGAACCTATAAAATATCAAAACCTTCAGATATACATTCCAAATACATTGGACAAATACTATAATTTCACAACTAATGAAAATGGAACCTGTTTTATTAAAATAAATAAACTAAAACCCGGCATTTATTACTTGGCAATTAACGCAAATGATACTGTTAATTACAAAACATATATTGAAAAATCCGCAACTTTGGTCATAAGAACACCAATCAGCTTTAAGGCTCCCAAATTAACCACCACATACAAATCAGGTAAATCGTTCCAGGTAAAAGTCATTGATTACGTCAATGAACCAGTATCAGGCATTACACTTACCATGAAAATTTACACTAACGGCAAAGCGAAAACCTATAAAATTACCACAAATTCAAAGGGGATTGCCACATTCAAAGATGCTTCAAAACTGAATCCCGGCACCCACAAAGTGGTCATAAGTTACTCAAATTCAAAATACAGATGCAAATCCGTTTCAACTTCAATTGTGGTTAACAAAAAAGCCTTGAAGATTACAGCCATTTCAAAAAAATACACCTCATGCGGCGAGGTTCACATTAAGGTTAAGGAAGGAAGCAAACCAATAAATAAGATTAAACTTAATATAAAAGTTTACACCGGCCGTTCATATAAGAATTACAATGTTCTTACAGGATATGATAAGAAAACCTATAAAAGCAATGGAATTTCTTTGATTTCATCCAATGTTTTTTCAGTTGGAAGCCATAAGGTTAAGATAACTGTTGTAAGTCCATATTATAAAGGATCTGTCATTTCTTATTTGAAAATACTTCCAATTAACAAAAAGTATGCACCATATACAGGCGTTATGAGTAACGGCAAACTAATCAAATACGTTAGCTAGAGATTTTTTCATTTAATCTCTATTTTTTTTAATTTTAATCAAAACATTTATATACAATTTTTTACTACGTTTGAAAAGTATGTTTTGTTTTGAATTATTCAAAACAAATCAAAAATTAAGTTGACGACATTGTAATAAACTGATAGAATTAATAAATATTTAAATCTTAATGAACAATATTATAATTAAGTAGTTAATTATATGGTGAAGATTATGAATTATTTAGTTGTGGGCGCCGGAAACGCAAGCAGGCCTGTTGCAAGACTGCTCAATTATCTGGGTCATAATGTTGTAATGACTGATTTGAAGGAACTGTACGAATTCAAACCCATCTATCAGAATTGGATTCAAAAGATGGGTGAGGAAGGAGTAATACTTGATTTGAAAAATCCGAATCCTACACTTGACGGAATCGAGGCAGTATATGTTCCACCCACATTGCCGAAAACTGCTCCAATAGCAAAGCTCATTGACGAAAGTGACGTCAAGATTCTCACAAACGAGGAGTTCTCCCAGATGATAAATGACCTCATAAGCGTCGACATAATCGGAATCACCGGATCAATGGGTAAAACCACAATAACAACTCTTATCACAAGCGTATTCAATGAAGCAGGATATGACGTGTGGTCATGCTCTTCACTTGCAAACAACCTTGTTTCAGAAACAATAATTGATGGAATCGTAACAGGAAAGGCTGATGAATGCGACATTGCAGTATTTGAACTTCCCCACGGTTCACTCGGATTGCTTGAAAAGCTTAACATAAAAATAGGAGTGCTGTCCTATCTCACACCTGAACACCTGAACGAATTCGAAGGATCCTATGACAAGTATCAGATGCGCAAGCTCATAATGCAGGACATTTCACAAACTTTCATTGCAAATGCAGAATGTGCCAACGAAACAGACCTTTTAAGAGATGATACAATATTCTATGCCCTTGACAAAGATGTTGATTTTTCAGGAACCATGCAGGACAATCAGATTACCATCACATATGCTGACAGCCAATTCACATCCCCATTCTATATGATGAGCTACTTTTTTGAAAATGCAGTCGGAGCTGCTGCTGTTGGAATTAACTACGGCCTTACAGAGGAAGACATCATAAAAGGATTGACAGAATTCAAGGGAATATCGGCACACATGGAAGATTTCGGAGACTATAACGGAAGACAGGTCATTGTCGATGCCGCTTTCCTTCCAGACGGCATAAGAACCACTCTCGATTACTTTGAAGGAGAGAATCTTGTGGTATTTCTCGACCACTTCGACACATCATGGGTTAGGGACAAACATGAGGTAGGCCTTATTCTGGATGAATACGACAACATCAAGGCAGTTCTTGCAAGCGGATTTGACGAGTCAATTCAGGAAGTGGACCTTCCTATTGCAGAAGAGATTCTAAATGCGATTACAAAGCATGACATTGTAAAGGTTGCAACCGAATCCCTTGAAGAGGCAGCTGCCCTATCATTCAAATATTCCGAACCCGGAGACATCATCCTTCACATGGGACCTCTCATATCCTTTGACAGGGAAAACATTGTAAATAAGATAAGGATAGGTCTTGAGGACGGAAAAAGACGTTACAAATAGCTTTTGCAACCTACTTTTCAAGAAAGTTTTCATATTGACTTTTCCACTCTAAAGGAAAACAAAGGCAAAGACAACTGAATAATTGCATTACATATCTTATACATTATTTTCTAGTTTTTTACATTCTTAGAAATTATTCAATTGCCCAAAGATACCACGACTATTCATAGCATCTATTGTATAACCATTACCGTCAATAGTTATTTTACCATTAATGTCGATTTTTTGAATTGATCCATCAGCAGGTTCATTATAGACATAATTTCTATCCAATACAAGAGTGTTGTCTGTATCAATATAATTATTAATCAAATTTTGAAGGGCAGTGAAGTTTCCATCAGAATTAGCGCTTAAAATTTCATCGTTTGCAGCACTTGCAACTTCATCTGTACCATTATCGGCTGCGCTTACAGCACTTACACTTAAAAGAATTATAATTGCCAATATTAAGATTAACTTTTTGCTTTTCGTATTCTCACCTCCTTTTAAATTGTTAAGTTAACCAAGTAAACAGATAAATAATAACGTTTACTCATTTAATGCGATTATAAAAAATATTTAAATATTGGGATTTAAACGGCAAAAAATGGATTTGGATAATGTAAAATAAAAAAATAAATATTTATCTTGGGAGTGCAAGAATACCTCATCTTCTTAAGGTGAGGATGAATTTCACAAAAAGGGAAGGAGGTCATTACTTTTCATTTGCTCTTGCTAATTTTTAATATATGTCTTATAAGCATATATTGTATTTGTACCCATTGATTATTATTTTTATGTGTGGTGTTAATGAATGGTTGTTAAAGTTGTTAATAAAGGTTTGGAGGTGCGTTTGTATCCTAATGAGAATATGGTCAATGTTCTTAATCAGAATATTGGTAATGCACGCTTTACATGGAATCATCTTCTGGATGAGTACCAAAAGATCAATTCACTGTTTATACATCACAACAATAAAAAAATTAAAGTGCAACATGACTACTTTCAATACTATGTTGAATATGCTTAAAAAAGAGCATTCTTTTTTACGGCTCTCAGAATCCAGCACTTTACAACAAGTATTTCGTGACCTTATTAATGCTTTTAACAAATTTTTCAATGAAGGTAACGGTTATCCCAAGTTTAAAAACAAAAACCATAGCAAGCATTCTTTCAGGATACAAAACAATAAAAATATCCGAATAAAAGATAATTTGATTGTTTTTCCAAAAATCGGACCAATATACTTCCGAACAAGGTTTGAAACGTATGTTTTGTTAGGAATTATTCAAAACAAAAAAATCCCGTTTTCATCACCTTTAAAAAAATTATTTGAGCAAAAATAAAATTGTTACTTTTAGTCATGCAAAATGTGCATATGCATCGTATGCGGAAAATATTCTTATGATTATTCCAACGATTGTCTGAACAATAATTATACCTGTAAATAGAAGTGCAAACCATATGATTAAAAATCCGATTAAAAACTTCAAACCTCTTCCAATTTCTCCTTTAATCAATTGTCCAAGTCCAGGTACGAAAAAAGAACAAATTGCCCTAATAAATTTATCCCCATCCATATTATTCACCATAATAACCTATGAATTTAATTCTATTTTTCATTGTATTTGATTGTATTCAATTATAGTGTAATTTGTAATAAGTTTAGATTACTTCAAAATCAATGAGTCTTATTTTATTGGAGAGCAATTTGGGGTCATCATCTATTTTTTCGGATAGTCTGGTGGTGATGTACTTTTTGTTGTCATCCGGAAAAACTGTTGCAATTTTTAACTCATCACTGTCCATTAGAACACTTGCAATGAAGTTTGCTCCACTGGAAATGCCTATTCCCAAACCGAATTCCTTAGCTATTCTTTTAGACATGTTGATTGCATCGCAGTCATGTATTAAAACAATGTCGTCGATCAAATCCTCATCGACAATTCCCGGAATAAAGTCATCACCTATTCCTTCAATCAGGTGTGATCCCTCTTCCATTCCCATTTTAAGAATGGATAATGTGGACGGTTCAAGGGCAAATACTTTGGAATCAGGATTGTTGTCCTTTAATCTTTTGCCTATGCCCATCAATGTTCCTCCGGTTCCAATTCCTGAAACAAATGCATTAATGTCATTTACTGAATCGAGTATTTCCTGACCTGTTGTTTTATATTGGGCTTCTACATTCAATTCATTATCAAATTGGAGTGGTCTGAATGCGCCTGTTTTGTTGGCGAAGTCTTCAGCAAGTTCAAGTGCTTTTTTGAATCCGCCATCTTCTTTGGAAACCAGATGTACATGGGCACCATACATTTCTATGAGTTTTCTTCTCTCAAGAGACACCCAGTCGGGCATGAAAATATGGACGTCGTGACCGAAAAGCGCTCCGATGGCACTGAAGGCAATGCCAGTGTTTCCGCTTGTTACCTCTACAATGGATTGTCCATCAACCAGGTTGCCATTTTTCCGTTCGGTTTCTATGATGTATAATGCAATCCTATCTTTTATGCTTCCGGAATAATTGTAGAATTCGAGCTTAGTATATATGCTGCCTAATTTTCCTTCATATTCATAGTTAATCTTTATCAGGGGCGTATTTCCAACTAACTTTCCAACATTCATAACATTCAATCCAATTTAATAATATAATACTATTATATATTGACATCATTAATATAAAATACTTTTTTTGAAAAATTTATAGTCTTGAAAATTATAATATATATTCAATGAGAAATAAGGATTATCCCAATGATGAGTTATTGATTAATGCAAGAAAGCCTGAAGGCAATTTGGGCAGTGAATTAATTGATGATATGAATGAAAATCATGAAGCGTTATGTAAGTGGAGTCTGGGTCATTTGGACATGACCGGAGATGATGTTATTCTGGATATTGGCTGTGGAGGAGGAGTAAATGTGGAGAGATTTCTAAAAATGACCAGCGACAAGGTTTTCGGCGTCGACTACTCACAGCTATCAGTTGAAAGATCCATTGATTTAAATCTGTCCTCTATTGAAGAGGAAAGATGTGAAATTATCAGGGCATCTGTCAGCGAATTGCCGTTCGAAGACCGTTCATTTGATATTGTCACTGCTTTTGAAACAGTTTATTTTTGGCCGGATTTTGTAAATGACTTAAAGGAGATTGGAAGAGTTTTAAAAGATGACGGGATTATTTTCATTGCCAATGAAGCACTTCCAAATGAAGATGATGAACGCCAGAAACATATTGTTGAGCTGTTGGATATGAAAATTTATTCTCAGGACGAACTGGAGAGGTCTTTACGCGAAGCGGGTTTTTCCACCATCAAAAGCTTTGTTAAAGAGTCCAAGGATTCATTCACAGGTGATGATGCTGATTGGATTTGTGTTATTGCCCGTAACTGATTTTTTTGATAACAAACCAACAGTATATGGATGAATTGGCATTGTATCTATGACCACATACTATTTACTAGGAGAAATTTTCAAATCTTTCGATTCCACTGCAATGCGTATTCATTGAGCATATTGCATGCAAAAGCCACTGCTGATGAAGAAATTTACGGCAAAATTGATGAAGATGGGTTGGATTTGAAAAAATGACTTTCCAAAACTTCCAATGTACATTTTATTACAACAAAAGTTTATATAACAAGTGACATATATTAAGTATGTAAAATAATTATTTCAGAAATATAAAATATTAAAAAATATATATTAAAAATAAAGTGAAATAAAAGTTGATAAAATGAACGAAACAACAAAAATATTAACCATTCAAGACATATCATGTTATGGACAGTGCTCCATAACAGTTGCATTACCTATCGTATCTGCATTCGGGATAGAAACTGCAATCCTTCCTTCTGCTGTTTTGTCCACACATACTGCAGGCTTTACAGATTTCACAGTCAGGGACTTGACTGAAGACCTTCCGGAAATCAGAAAACACTGGGAAAAAGAAGAAATATACTTCGACGCAATATACACAGGATTCATCGCTTCAATCGAACAATTGGATTATATTAAAGATATTATAAATTCACGATTAAAACCTGGAGGATATGTATTCGTTGACCCTGCTATGGCTGACCATGGCGAATTCTATAACGGTTTTGACCAGGAATTCGCAGATAAAATGGGAGAGCTCTGCAAATTAGGAGATTTCGTCCTTCCAAACACAACTGAAGCATGCTACTTATTACATAAACCATGGAAAGAGGAATTCACAAGAGAAGAAATGTTGGAAATGGCAAATGAACTTTCACAATTCACCAAAAGACATGTAATCCTAAAAGGAGATACACACAAGGAAAATGAACTGGGAATGATTGTGTTGGATAAAGAAAAATCATCCGCAGAAGTAGTCTACAATGATAAAATAGATTATGTGTCTCATGGAACAGGAGACGTGTTTGCCTCTGCATTTGTAGGATCAACCATGATTGGTAAAACACCTTGTGAAGCTGCAAAGATAGCGGGTGAATTCACCAAAAGAGCAATAGAAAAAACTGTCGGCGATGAAAATCATAAATACGGAGTTAAATTTGAAAAAGTACTCCCTCACTTATGTGAATTGATAAAAAATATATGATGTTGAATATTCCAATCGTTTGAGCGATGATTGGAATCAATATTCTTTTTTTCAAAAAAAATTAAGAAATTTAGATTTTGTTTATGAAATCTAAAATTTCATCGACAGCCTGTCTTTGTTGGTCTTCAGCACTTATTTTAGCAACATTATCGCCAGACTGGTGACCGTAATATGCAAATTGTGCATGATTTCCCCCTTCTATAACAATCTCTGTCAGATTATCCATTAATGATTTGGACTCATTATATGCTTTAAAATTAAGTATTCCATCTTCAGAACCATAAATCGATAAAACAGGTTTCTCAATTTCTTCAACAGGATATCCTGCAAACAATATGAGTCCATCCCCTTTTCCTGTATGGTTTATATATGATGCTGCGGTTAAGCCGCCAAGGGAATGGCCGGACAGAATATAATGACTATAATTTCCGGAATCGATTATTGGTGTTGCTTCGTTTTCACCTAAAATGGCAAAATTCAGGGGCACTTTAAGAACATAACAGTCAACGCTACGGTTAGCCAAATCCATTAGCATCGGCAAATATGCTATATATTCATTTTTAGCGCCGGGATAGAAAATAATTGCTGTTTCATTACCCGGACCGTCGAGAAATAGTCCGTCATCCACTTTTATGACAGATACGTTTTCCGTTCCGTTCAAGCAGTCTGTGGCCTGCGGGCGTGCATGATGGTATTCGGTAAAATAGAAAACGGCATATGCCAGCAGTAATGCAATAATTACAATTAAAATTATTTTTAATTTTCGGTTCATCTAATTCACTAGAATTATTTTTGTTTCTTTTAACATAAAAACATTATTAATTTTGAATATTCAAAAGAAAAGATTCATTAAAATAAAATTCAGATACAAAATAATATAGTTTCAATATTTTGTGGTCGATATGATGAACAATCAAATAATTAAAAATAGTAAAGATTAAACATCACTAAACAGGTGATGAATCTCTAACAGTATACATATGGCATATCCTATTGGGTTGACGTATAATTGTGGATGAACTTCAAAATTGCATCAGCAGTTTGGTTCTGTTGATTTTCGGCAGTGATATTTGCCACACCGTCTCCGGATTGATTTCCGTAATATCCGAATTGTGCATGGTTTCCCCCATTGATTAATATTTCAGTTAAATTGTTCATCATCATCGTGGACATGGACTCATGATAGCTTGTCAGATTGATGACACCGTCATTTGTACCCCTTATGGATAGAACTGGAACATTAATCCCTACAGATGAGTGGGATGAGAGATATATCAAACCGTCTATGTCCTTGTCTGTTTTGTTTACATAAGCGCTGGCCATAGCGCCGCCCAATGAATGGCCTGCCATATAGTAATGTTTGTAGCTTGAATTTTCTATAATCCCGTCGGCGCTGTCAATTCCAAAAAACGCCAGATTGAATGGCATTTCTACAAGATAACAGTCAGCACCTTCACTGGCCAGATCAACGAATAACGGCAGATATGAAGTGTATTCCACTTTGGCACCGGGATAGAATATGATTGCAGTGTCATTTCCATAACCGTCTAAAAAAAGTCCATTTGAAGTTTTGGTGACATTCACATCATCAGTTCCATTCATATAGTCAGTTGCGGTTTTTTCAGCATGATAATAAAATTGAGAATATACGAAAAAGCCTCCTACAAATACTATAATAAACAAAATAATAGCAATTTTAAGTTTCCTATTCATAAAATATCCTTCAATTAATTTTCAAAAATATAAACATTACAATCTTTAATGTGTAAATAATCAAATAAATAAGTTTTCATGAAATTATTATTATCATAATCTAAATGAAATTTATTTTTTCAGCAATATTTAATGTTTTGTTTAATTTAATACCAATATTCTTTCAAACTACAGATTAAAAAAAAATAAATGTAAACAATAAATTACATCAAAATCCATAATTTAATGAAAAATTTTCAAAGAATTTATATAATGTTAAAAAATATATATAGAAATACCAAAAGTTTCAAAAAACAAAAAGAGGTTATGAAAATGTACAAAAAGATTTCAAAAATACTAATTTGCGCATTGATACTTGTATTGGCCATTGGTGCAGTTAGTGCAATGGAAAACAATACTGATGATGCAATCGCATCAGAATCTAGTGATGACGTTATAGCAGCCAGTGAGGAAAACGCTGATGTTATAACCTCACAGGAACAACAGGACAATGTAGTTGCAGCCAGTGCAGATAAAGCTGCTCCAGCAACTAAAGAAAAAAATGTGGTTACAGTTTCTGCAAGTAAAGAAAAAACTAATGTAGCTAAAAAGAACAGTGCAGACAGTACAAAAAAGGTCTCAAAATTGAGTGCCACTAAAAACAGCCAAAAATCAACAAAAATTCAGAAAAAACTATTCACCTTGGCATCAATGGTATTCCCATACAAATACATAAAAACAGACTACAAAAACCTCCCAACCAAAATGAAAAAATTATATATCTCAAAACTGCTAGTCTTCAACAAAAAATTTTCCAACACCTTAAAAGTACTCAAAGCGAAAGGATGGAGAACAAACACCCAACCATTTGCCAAAGTATATAAAAGAGGTACAAATGCACTTATTGTCTACAGACTATATTGTTACAGATACGTATAAATGGATAAATTCTTATCCATTTTTTTAATTTTTTTATTTTAACGCACCATCATCCTTGAATTTAATATTACTTCAGATTTTGTTCATATCTCTATATACACTCCAATAAACACCTTATCTGAAATTTTTTCATGAAAATAATAGATTTTTATTGATAAGCAATATTTTTCAAAAAAATGTGGCAAAGTTTTTATTTATTGAAAATATAAATAAGAACATGCCTATTGAAAAAAAATTTATCCTCATAATATTCAACAATGATAAAATAAATGACTTCAACAAAGTTATAATAAAATACGCTGATTCAGTTAATCAGTCCTCATCACACCTTCTTTTTGAAACAGAACCTATAAGTATTGTGGATATAGCTCAAGATGTTACTTTTTTTAATATAATTGCTGAAGATGAAGACAGTCTTAATAGGAAGATGGATGATTTAATTGAGGAATTAAAAAAATTCAATAGTTATTATTCTATAAGAAATACTGAAACTAGAGAGTTATTTACAGATATTGTTTCAGTCGGTGCAATAGACATCAAATTTGACAACATTAAGGTAATACCTAAAGGAACTTATAAAAAAATCGATGAAATAAAAAATTTGATAACAGAATTTGGATCTTGTAAAGGTTACAAACCAACATTTCGTCCTCTTGAGGGCAATTCAGTTGAAAATCTGAAACTGCAGGACGAAATTATTTATCTGTTTTCTAACTCCCATGAAGACATGGCAAAACTACAGGATTACATGTCTAAAAAAGCCCTTGAAATTAACCCTGATTTTTTGATAGGAACTAGGACATTTGTATAAATTCATTGTGCGTAAGGATTTTTGATTCATCAGTTGCATCATTTCCAGTTGAACAATTTTCCCACATATTAATTCTTTTCTGAAGTCATTTCACGTATTTCATCAAGATTAATTTCAATGAATTTTCTATATTTTGGATTTGCAAGGATTTTATATTGTTTTTTGTTGCTTTTCTGATAGGCATCTTGCAAAATGCTTTGCAACTCTTCAATTTCACTGTTTAAAACTATGTCCAGTTTATTTTTCTGACCGTCATTCATTTTATCGATAAAAGGTCTGATTTTTGACTCGAACTTTAAAACAAGATTTGTGTTTTTCTTGGCGTACCTTTCAAGCAAAAATGAAGGAGCCAGCGAGAGCAGCTTCTCATAATCCTTGATGTCGTCATATGTGATTTTATTTTCACTCATAAAACTCACCATTTTAGATATTTTACAAATCGTAGTGGATGTTGTGCAGTTTATATAAACAGACGGAACTGCTTGATGGGAATGCGTAAATCATATAGTCCAGCTCTTCCAGGGTGATTTTTTTGTTTATTATGAAAGCAAACATGTTTGCCACGTTTTCTGCATCGGCAGCATATATTTCGGCACCGGCAATCTGCAGGTCCTTATCCACAATTACTTTTGCCTCTGCTGTTGTGTCGTTTTTAAGCTCCAAGGAATATGAATTTCCATATTTTATTGTGTGGACATCATATTCATCACTGTTTTCTGCAACATATGCAGGAACACCAACCGTAGCTATTCTCGGTATGGTGTATGCAACTGCAGGCACTACTGGATAGGTTATTTCATCCGCACCACCCAAAAGTTCCTTTGCAAGATATTTGGAGTGGTGTATTGCAACGGTTACAAGCTTTGCTATTCCAGTGTCTGCAACATCTCCTGATGCATAGATGTTTGGAACTTCTGTCTGAAGGTGTCCGTTTACCTTAATTCCCTGTTTTGTGTATGTCAAACCTACATTTTCAAGGCCAATATCCTCAACATTTGCAGTCCTTCCCATTGCTGCTATCACATAGTCACCCTTGAGTGTCAGTCCGCTTTCACATTTTACTGTGAATGCATTTTCGTATGCTCTGTTGTCTATTTTGGCTTCAGGGTCTCTCAGCATTTCATCTGAGTTCATGCCCTGAACGACATTCAATACTTTGTCTTCCGGATTGTCTATTTCCACGTCGCTAGTGATTTCTTCAACGTTTTGGTTGAAATGGAAGTTGATGCCTTTTTTCTTTAATATTTCTATTACTTTGTGTACATATGGCTGGTGGAAATATTTCAATGCCATATCGCCTCTTATGATTACATCTGCTGTCAGTCCTGCTTCGGCAAGTATTGATGCAAATTCCATTCCGACAAATCCTGCACCAATAATGATTGTATGTTTTGGAAGCTCTGCTATGTCCAGAAAGTCTGTGCTGTCGTGAAGGTATTCCCTTCCTTTGATGTTGGGGATTACCGGTATTAATCCTGTGCAGATTACTATCTTGTCTGTTGTGAATTGCTTATCTGCTACCTGTACGGTGTGCTCATCTACAATAACCCCTTTGCCGTGGGCAACGTCCAGGTCATATTCATCGAATTTGCCGTCTAGGAATAATGACATTCCGGCAATTCTTTTCTGTTTGAACTTCATCAAATCAGGCCAGTTCACTTCGAAGTTTCCTGATTTTCCAACGCCTTCAAAGTTATCGGCCAGAGCCTTAATTTCGTACGGAGCATCCAGCAGAGCCTTTGAATTGCATCCCCTATTTGCACATGTTCCACCGTATAGGCTTTCTTCAACTATCAATACTTTAAGACCTTCCTTTCTTAGGAATCGGCCCCCTTGCCAAGCGGCGTTTCCGCTTCCAATATATATTACATCATAATCCATAATCAACCACCTGGTTAAATGATTTGTAAGATATTATATAAATTATTATCTTATGAAAATTTTTAGGCATACCTAAATATTTAAATAGGATTAAAAATATAATACAATCAGGAGGTTGACGATGATAATAGGAATTGAAAATCTAAAGAAAAAACAAAAAGAAAAAGAAGAATCCGAATAAATCTAAAAAAAAAACTTAAAACCATTGCCCATATCCTATTTGACGATAAAAAATCCAATTCATAAATTATATATTTCTCGTATATAAATAAATATGACTAACAAAAGAATTGGAGGATTTTTTAAATGAAAAAGATGATGATTATAAGCATTATTCTAATTTGTATCTTGTCATTTACTGCAGTATCAGCCCATGACAACTCGACAGATACTGTTAGTGATGAAATCCAACAGGACAATGGGGAGATTCTAAGCGATGATTCAAATCAAAAGCAAGATTTAAACATAACCGTCAGGTATTGTGAGTTCATTCAAATAGGTGATACAAGCGATTACGAATTAGGATTCGAAAGCGTTCCAGATGATTATAATGGCGACGCTTTAATATATATCGATGGAGAATATGACCGGTCCATAAGCGTGAAATCAAGTGATGAAATTAATATCCCAAGAAAAGTTTCTAAAACTTATACCATTTTAGCGTGTTTGCCTGAAACAGACAAATACAATGGGTTAAACATCACACAGCAGTGCATTGTTGGAAAAACATACATTGAAATTCCAACCAAAATAGATTCATCAAATGGCAAAAATGTTGTTTTTTATGCTCAAAACGGAGCCACAGGAACATTGACAGTGAAAGTGAACAATACAGTTTATAAAAAGGTTGATGTTGCCAAACAGCTAAAGAACAAGGTCAATAATGAAATCTATGTAAGTCTGGATAATCTGAATACGGGCATTCAGACTGTTGAAGTAATATATTCTGGTGACAGCAAATATTCCAAGCTGACCAAAAAAGCAAATGTCCATGTGACAAATGACTATAATATCGAATTTGACATTCCTGATACTTTATACTATGACATTGACAATGTGTGGTATTTTTACAGCACTTCTAAATTAAAAAATACACCAATCGTAACAATAAACGGTGAAAATTTTGATGTGGAAAATATATTTCACCCATTATATTTCTCAGTGAATTTAAGCCAGTTAACACCAGGTGTTAAAAATATTGTCATAACCTATCCTGGTGATGAGAAATTTGACTCAAAATCATTCAATAAAACATTTACAGTACTTGGAAAAATAAGATCAGAAATCAACTACAAAGGCATAACATACTTAAAATTGCCTAGTGATGCAAAAGGCAATCTGAGCATTTACCTCAATAATACATTATATAAGACATCTCCGATAATCAACGGTAACGCTAATCTGACATTTGATTTGATGGGAGAATATTCCATTGAAATTAACTATACGGGCGATGATTATGATGTGGAAGGAATTTCACAGAAGAAAATAATGATATCCCCATATTTGGATTATCAGGAATTCATCCGTTATATGGACAACAACATATTATACATGGAGTTTCCAGATGATGCCAGTGGAAATGTTACCATAATCCAGGATTATGGAAAAGCAGTATTTAACGAGGAAATTGCAGACCACAAAATAAATTTCTCCTTTAACAATCTAATCTTTAATTTTGAACCGTCAGAACTTTCACAATCAAGTTTTATAACTGTTGAATATACCTATCAAAACAAAACCCATACTGAAAATATTGAAGTGATTATCCGTCCAATACCTTCCCAAATACTTAAGGTAAAAGACATTACAATGTATTATGGGGATTCAAAAACTTTTTATGCTCAAATTAAAGGAGCATACGGTAAAATTGTTGGTGCAGGAGAAACTGTAACTATCACAATTGGTTCTAAAACACATGTTCTTAAAACCGACAAGAATGGTATGGTTAAAGTGAAAATAGATAATCTTCCAGGAACCTACAAGATAACTACAAAATACCATTACATATATAAAAAAGATGATGAGTACCTTGCATGTAAAGTTACAAACAAACTTATAGTAAAACAGCCTTTAAGCTTAAAAGCGGCAACAGTCAAAAAATCAGCCAAAAAACTTGTCTTAACAGCAACCCTTAAAAACACCAAAGCCATTAAAAACAAAGTGCTTACATTCAAGTTCAATGGCAAAACATATAAAGCAAAAACCAACTCCAAAGGAGTGGCTAAAGTGACAGTTTCCTCAAGCATTCTCAAAAAGCTTAAAGTGGGCAAAAAAATAACCTATCAGGTAACCTACCTCAAGGATACTGTGAAAAAAACAGCAGTTGTTAAAAAATAAGTGATTCGACTCACTTATTTTTTCATTTCTTATTTTCAACAAAATTTCTAAGCACTGAAAGAGAAATCTTCCATTATATAATTATCCGGTAAGTCAAAACTAAAATAGAAACATCATTTGAACATCCGCAGCGTCAACACGACTGGGAGGTTCAACAAAATTGGAAAAATAGTGTTAGAGCATTAACCCAACTATTGAAAAACTTAACTTTTTTTAGCAAATTCTCCCAGGAAATTTACTTCTTCACCATTTTTAGCGCGGTCATGGTATTCAGCGGTAGCTGAAAACAATGCGTCACCCGCTGAGTTAAGTGCAGTTTCACAGGAATCCTGTATTACACCTATGATGAATCCTACAGCTACAGCCTGCATGGATACATCGGATGGTATTCCGAACAATGAACATGCCATCGGGATGAGCAATAGTGATCCTCCGGCAACACCTGAAGACCCACAGGCACCCAAAGTCGAAATGATACACAAAACAATTGCAACAGGCAATGCAACTTCAATTCCGAGAGTATGGCAAACCGCAAGAGACATTACTGTAATGGTAACGGCCGCACCTTCCATGTTAACTGTTGAACCCAATGGAATGCTTATAGAATAAAAATCCTTATCAATGCCCAAACGTTCACATAACTGCATATTCACAGGTATATTTGCTGCAGAACTTCTTGAGAAAAATGCTGTGATACCACTTTCCCTTAAACATGTCAATACCAACGGATAGGGATTTCGCTTAAGTGCGAATGCAGCAATAACCGGATCTGTCACGAATGCTACAAATGCTATGCATCCCACTAAAAGCAGAATGAGCTGGCCGTATTGGGTGAATATTCCAAGACCGCTTTCGCTGACGGATGTGAATACCAAACCCAGGATTCCGATTGGAGCACATTGAATGATTGCACGAACCACTTTAGTAACAGCTTCAGCACAGTCTGTCAAAACGTCTTTTGTTGTGTCACTTGCAACTATTTTTAAAGCAAGCCCGAATACGATTGACCAAAAAAGAATTCCCAGATATTCACCTTCAGAAAGTGATTTTAAAGGATTGGAAAAGATTGTCAGAAGCATGTTTGTAATCACTTCGCCAAGACCTCCAGGAGCTGTTGCAGTGCTGGCAGAGGTTAGGTGAATTGACACCGGAAAGAGATAACTGCCGGTAATGGCAACCATTGCTGCCAAAAACGTACTGAACAAATACAATATAATCACTGTTTTGAATCTGGAACCGATTCCGCTTCTTGCTTTGGATATGGCTGAAGCAACTAAAACAAATACAAGAATAGGTGCAATAGCCTTAAGTGCACTAACAAATAATTGTCCCGAAAGCCCTATTATGGACCAGCCCGGAACAATAATTCCTAAAATTGCACCTATTATCAACCCTATGATAATCTTTAAAATTAAACTGGATTCTGTCCATTTATCTACAAATTTCATATAATTCCCCATAATTTTTATCAATAATTAGATATGTGATTTAACTATATTTTAAGTTATCAACAGCATTGATAAGTTCAATCATATGTTCATCCTTTTCATTCTGTGGTGCAAAGCTATACTCTTCAAAGTAAAATGCAGGGATTCCATTTTCATTCAATGGAATAGTCAGATATGGTCCGCTAGTTGTTGAATCTGGAGCGTAAAATGAAATGTTTGGCGAATTCATGGCAACTTGCTGTGCATATTCATTTCCCGATCCTTCCTTGAGTGGAGAAAAAACAAATGTCCTGTAGTCATATGCTCCAACGTTTGAATGCACATCGATTGCCAATTTATAATTGCCTTTTGAAATTTCCGGATAAACATATTTATAAGCCAGATTTTGTCCGTTTTGCCTTCCGGGACTGTCATCTGATGACCCATCACCATAATAGCCAATATCCTGTGTTACATTAATGACATATATGTCATAGCAATAATTCAGATTTGTCATTTCGGGCAGGAGTTTAAGCAAGGTTTTATGGGTGAGATTTTCAAGAGGATGAACTCCAACCACATAAGCTATACTTTCACCGTTAACGTTTCCGATATTCCTAATCACTTCAACAGAACCCAAATCGGAATCATTTGCTAAAACTTCATGATTGGCTGAATCATTAGCCGCAATTTCATTATTTGAATCTATTTGGTTGAATATTGCAATGCTTAAAGATGCAATGATAATGATTAACATTAAAATAACAAGATATTCCTTTTTTATCATCAATTTAAATTTTAATTTCATAAGTTATATCTTTTGACATATACAATATTGATAAAAGATAATGTTTTGATGTATATTTGCATTTTTAAATTGATTGAAAAATTAAGAGAAATGCAATTAATGACTTCTAACTTCGATTATTCTAATGGTAATCCTCATGACATTAATTATTATGATGTCAAAATGCAATATAATTAAATGGAAAAATCCTTCAAAAAAAGTTAAAATAAATGAATCTTAAATTCATCTATTTCTGATTTTGTATTCGACTTTACATATTGCCTGAGTCATTGTTCCCATCGGACAGTACACGCACCATGACCTTGGCTTAAAGAGAAGCATTGTCAGCAGACCCAATATTGTTGAGGTGAGCATTACGCTGTAGAATCCAAATGCATACTGGGACACCCATGGAGCTATAACGTTTCCATGATATGCCCATGTCCATGGAACATTGAATGTCCACAATAGTGTAACTGCCTGCGTAAGGGTTTTTGTACCTGCAAATACCAGATATGTATTCCAAAGCATTACAAAAAACATTGCAAAGAAAAATATTAAAAATCCATATCTGAAAGCCTTGGAGTACATCCATTTTGGAGCATTCCTTTTTCTTGAAAGCCCTAAACGCCCTCCGAGCAATCCTAAAAGTTGACCTCTATCACAGTAACGATTGCAGAATCCTTTGTTACCTTTGAATATGGCAAACAATAATGGCACTATAAAGCAAATCATCCCAATCCATGCAAATATTATGTTAAAGAAGCCCAATGTGAAATACACTATGGTAAATATCCACAAATAGTCATACCATTTTTTGAATCGAACTTTATTTTCTTTTTTAGGAGTCTTTCCTTCAATGACTGATGCAGGACATTCAATTACGCATTTTCCACATCCAATACATGAATCATCATCAATTACCGCATACATCCCATTTTTAACTTCAATTGCCTGTTTAGGACATACCTTAATACAGCATCCGCATGAAACACATG
The DNA here is from genome assembly GCF_030539555.1 of Methanobrevibacter sp. Taxonomy (GTDB): domain Archaea; phylum Methanobacteriota; class Methanobacteria; order Methanobacteriales; family Methanobacteriaceae; genus Methanocatella. The sequence goes on from NZ_JAUNXX010000006.1 coordinate 56,104, forward strand.
ATTTTTC
>NZ_JAUNXX010000006.1:56120-75373 GCF_030539555.1 Methanobrevibacter sp.
TTATTTAATTAATATTTTGGTTTGAAACATATATAAAATTAAATATTATTTGAAACATACCATTATCAAGGTGATATCATGGATGACAAAGAAAAAGTAATTGAAGCATTCAGAAACTCAGAAGATCCACTGAACGCCAAGAAAGTAAGTGAACTTTCAGGCGTTGAGAAAAAAGAAGTCGACAAAATAATGAAAGAATTGAAAAAAGATGAAACAATCGTTTCTCCAAAAAGATGTTATTGGACATTAGCCGACAAATAACTAAAAAAAATCCATCACCATTTCATTTTTTGATATTTCAAAAAAGAAGTTTAAGGACAATAATCTGTCCCTAACTAAGTATTATCTGTTTCATTGGTTGTCAGATTATTCAATACTTCAGTTGCATTGACTTGTTTAACATTATTCAGTTTGTTGAATTCCATCAGATTCTGGAATGTTGTGGTGAAATCATGATTATTGCCCTCTATGGCATTCCATGATTCTACGATGTATTTTTGACCGTCAACTTCTATTATTTCAATAGAGCCTTTTTCACTGAGTTTTTCATCAACAAAATTGAATGTCTCATTAGTACCGTTATATACTGAATATCCATATTCTGTATCGTTTTTAAGATAGTCTTCTGCATCATATTGAGTATAATTAATTATTGCAAAGGTCTGTTCAGGTTTTTTGCTGGAATCGTATTTTATGTAAACTCCATTGCCGACATCGTCAAAATCATCAGGAAGGGTGAAATAGACTGCATTAGCCGCACAGACACAACCTACCAAAAACAGACTCAAGATTAAACAAACTGCAATCTTTTTTATCATGTACTTTCCTCCTAATTAATAATATTCAAATTAATCATATTTAAGATTAGCTTTTTCGTCATGGATTAGTTTAATCAGAGAGATTAAACCTATTGAAGCAGTTATTATTTGAATTATCAATGAAGCAAAATCATATATCGCAAAGAAATATACTATATAAATCGTAATATTTACAATGAAGCTTGTTTTTATTGCCTTGATTGATTTTAGATAATAGTTACAGATTGTAAGCTGAACAATACCGACAATAGGTAAAAGACCAATTATTCCCATGGTATTTACCATCAAACCGAAAACCATTGCAAAGACTGTAAACAGCACTGTCCATGTAAACGTCAATTTGTCCTTGTAGACCATCATGTTTCTTGTAGCTGCAATTCCCATGGTTGTCACCCCTGTCCAGGACAAAAAGAAAACGGAAGAAATCGTTAATATGAAGCTTTCCAGAAACTGGTATTTGTATGCTTCCTTTTCATCATTGACAATACAGCTTATCAAAAGAAAAATTCCGGCAATCAATGAAATTCCATTACCTATGATAATGTTTATCGGCAGATTCATCACTACTACATTGTTTCTAATCAATTAAATATATTATCTTTGAAATTCAAAATTAATTTAATGGAAATCACAGCAGAGGAAATGAAAAAATCGATTGAAAGAATTTACCGGAGACTTGATGAAGTTTCACCTGTTGATTTTGACTGCGGAAAGTTGTGCGGTGAGGTGTGCTGCGTTTACGACAAGGACAAAACACACACAGAAGAACTTGTTTTATATCTCCTGCCGGGTGAAGAGCTGATGTATGAGGACAGTCCGGATTTTGAGCTTTACTATATGGATTCAAGCGAAATCAGATATCCCCACTCCTGGAAGGATAACATTTATCTTGTGAAGTGCACAAATCCTCCAGAATGCGACAGGTCAATCAGACCGATTCAGTGCAGGACATTCCCATTGGTTCCACACATCTCCAAAAATGGTGAATTTCACCTTCTTTTGGATGAAACCGAATTTCCCTATGTATGTCCCATCATAAGAGACCATATCAAACTTAATGAGGATTTCATAAAAGTCACATATGAAACTTGGATGATGCTGATATCAAATCCTTTGGTTTATGATTTGGTGAATATGGACTCTAAACAAAGAGACAAAAGAACCAAAAGCTACAAGATTATTATTTAAGTGTGAGTCAGATGAATATTCGATTAGAAAAGCCAGAAGATTATTTGGAAGTTGAAAATATGGTTAGAAATTCCTTTTGGAACATATATCGACCAGGTGCCTTTGAACACTACATCGTGCACAGATTAAGGGAGGATGAAAGTTTCATCCAGGATTTGGCATATGTCATTGAATGCAATGGCAAAATTATTGCACACATCAATTATTCCAAAGGCAAACTAGATTTTGAAAACGGAAAATCAATGGATGTAGTCGTTTTAGGTCCGATTGCAATTGACAAGGACTATCAAAACATGGGTTATGGAACAAAATTAATAGAATTCACATTAAATCTAATTGACAATAAAGACATTCCATTCGTTTTCGTCATAGGCGATGAGAACTACTATCAAAGATTCGGATTTGAAAGTGCATCCAAATATAAAATCCATCTCGACGGAACAGACAAAAGCGAAGAATGCCCTTTTTTCATGATCAAAATATTCAATCATGACATGGAGCTGTATGAAGGAACATTCACAAATCCTGAAGTGTTCAATGTAGATGAAAGAGAAGTGGATGAATTTGATGAAAAATTCGAATACAAACAAAAAAGAGTTATTGAAGGACAATTGCAGATGTGATATGATGAAATATTTAATTATTAACGGATCTCCAAGAAAGAAGAACACATGGAAAATTGTTAAACAAATTAAAAAGAGTTTAGATGGAGAATTTGAAGAGATACATCTAATCAAACAGAAAATACCAATGTGCAATGGATGTTACAAGTGCATTGAAGAAGGTGAAAGCAAATGCCCTCATTTTGATACAATCAATCCAATATTGGAAAAAATCAGGTGGTGTGACGGTCTCATTGTCACTTCACCGGTGTATGCAATGAACGTGACAGCACTCCTTAAGAACTTTTTTGACCATACTGCATATATCCACCACAGACCTGAGTTTTTTGATAAAAAGGCAATGGTTGTGGTATCAACCGCAGGAGCAGGCCAAAAGAAAGTAGCCAATTACATCGATGAGACATTAAGGCACTGGGGAGTAAATAAAGTTTACAAGATACATATTGCATGCGGCGGAAAAGAACACCTCGAGACAAAAGACATTGACAAGAAGGCTAAAGAGTTTAACCGGGATGTCAAATCAAATAAACTTCACAGTCCAAAGTTCGGTGATGTCCTGTTTTATAATGTCTGGAGGGCAATGGCATTAATGGAAATCCCAATTAAGGCAGATAAAGAGTTCTGGTTTGCTACAGGATTAGTCAACCATGACTTTTCACCGAAAGTGAAGCTGAATATAATAAAAAAGATTTTTGCAAAATTCATGTTTTTCATATTTAAAAGAGTTATAAAATAATTTTAATAAGTTGAATGGCTTCTTACAGTACAATTAAATCATTTGACAGATACAAAGAATTGCCTAATGATTTCAAATACAATTATGCACAGGCTTGAAATTTTTTTAGAGTACAATAATAACTCCTAAACGAGTCATTTTTGAAGTTTTTATTCAAAGCAAACAGATTCTCTGGAAATCCCGTTCATTATTGAAAAGAAAATCAGAAAATATTCATGTAAAACTAGGAATACTGGAAAGATACTGCCATCAGACGGATGCAGACATTGATTTAGATGAGATAATGAACAATCTTAATCTGGAATAACCTGAAGGGATTATTCGTAAAGCTGATTTTGAAGATATACTATCTTATTGTCCTTAGCAATAAGTTCCTGCTTTAAAAAGTAAAAATCATCCTTGTTTTTATCATATTTTTTATTAGCCTTATCCAAATCCTTTTGAGTCTTTTTAAGTTCCTTTTTCAAATCGGATATTTCCTTTTTATACTTTTTTTCCTTTTTAGATAGCTTTTCATATTCAGACTTATAGTACTTGTAGCTGTTGCTCTTATTTAATAACTTGTTCATTACGCTCATTAAAAACCACCATCATCTATACAAATCAATTCTAGAATCTCTATCCATGTCCTTTAAGTAAATGTCTTTAAATAAACTTTCCCATTTGTTGAATACAACATCAGCTGAGAAATTATCGATTACATGCTGTCTTGCATGATCGCCCATCTTTTGGGCTTTTTGCGGATCATCTAAAATCTTTATTAGTGCTTTGGACAATTCAGCAATGTTGAACTGCTCAACAACATAACCGTTAACGCCGTTGACGATTACATCGCGCGGACCGTAATTAATGTCATAGCTTACAACCGGCGTACGGTTAATCATTGATTCGAGAATGACAATAGGCAATCCCTCAATATTTGATGACAATACTGTTGCCGCTGATTTGTTCATCTCCTCATAAACGTTATCAACATGCCCCATAAATTTTATGGAATCGGTTATTCCAAGCTCTTCTGCCAAATTCTGCAATTTCTCTTTTTCTTTTATTTCAGTCGGATGCAATACCCGACCATATATCCTTAAAATTGCATTTTCATGTTTTTTAACAACATCTGCAAATGCTTCCACCAAGTGGGAAATGTTTTTGCGGGGAGCTATTGTTGCAAAGATTGATATCACATTATTCTCCTTTCCAAAATTCCTGTCTGACCTTTCAACATCCCTGTCGCTTATGAAGTTTGGAATAACAACAAAATTATCTGCACCGAACTCCTTTAAAAAGTCATTCCTGGCGGATTCCGTTAGAATCACTGAAGCGTCCTCATCTTCAAATTCTTCAAGCGATGCCAGATACCATCTGGTGCTTCCATAGCAGTACGGTTCATTATACGGATTGTTATGGGAAACACCAATCTTATAGGCAACATCAAAACTGATGTTCTTGATGCTCGGACTGACATTGGAACAGTCGCTTATGAGTATAGGCTTTTCAGATTCATTAAGACAGATTTCATTAACGAAATAATCCTCAAATTCTTCCAATTGATTAAATGTAATGTAATTATCGCAGAACCTATCAAAAAGCGTGACTTTCTTGTTTTCCTTGTTAATGTATAAATAATTGAATTGATCGGGAGTGTAGTAATATTCGCATTTGAATTTTCCCTTGCTATAAACTTTCTTCAAAGCCCTGTAGCCGGAAATGTAGAGTTCCTCCTTAACCAGATTTCTTTTAACGCATTCCTTTAACGTTTTGCAATCATAATATTTAATTATGCTTGAATCATCGGAGTTTTCTTTTGATATGCAAACATATCTTTCATCATACTCTATTTCAGAATCAATGTCAAAATCCAAAGTATTCTTTTGTGAATAATAGTCATATATATTGATTGAAGGAATATTCCGGTTCAGATTTCCCAGGTTATAGTGGTTTTCCAATATATATTTAAAGTTCTTCAGTGGAGTGATGTTAAGGGTGACTACATTGTATCCGTGCTCATAAAAAAGATTCGCTTTGTCAAAGGACGCTTTAAGAAGACCATGCATCTCTTCATTCAATCCTCTGGACAATGTGAATATTGTCCTGTTTTTAATATCTGAACTGGAGATATTGGAAGAATAATCTTTTGAATAGATTGCCGCTTTTAGAATGTCATTGGAATGAATCAGATTTAAAAAGTCTTTTAAGTCACTGTCGCAATGAACTTTTCTTTTATACAGTTCATCAAAAAGAAACTTGGCAAATCCAATCAAATCGATTTTGTCCAATATGCTTAAATCGGATGCAAGAAGCTGTCTTGACCACCCGTTTAACGGAATCAAAGAATGATGAACGAATGGAGTTCCAATTAATAATGAATATAGCTTTTTGAGATAATTGATGTGCATTGAAAATGATTTCTTATCACCCAAAACAGGACTTTCGCCAAAATCCGCCATATCAGATATTGGAGTGTCAATGACTCTTATCCTATCTGAGCTTAAGATGCACTGGTTGAGAAAGATTGTATCATGATTTTGCATATTCAGGAATCTGATGTCATTTTCTATTAGAACGTCTTTTCTGAATATTTTGTTTTCAAGAGAATCCAATATTTTGAATATGTTCTGACAGTCCGAAGGATTATCAATTTCAATCACATTATCCTTGAATGTTAAAAAATCCCAATTATTTTTAATTATTTCACCATCAGCTACATTGTTGAAGTTGGCTAAGACAAAATCGCAATCCAGAATATTATTATATAAAATTGAACAGGAGTTTTTCAACAGAGTGTTTTTGGGATTTAAAAACATTATGAAATCCGCTTTGGAATCCTCTATGCAAAAATTATAGTATTTGGACATGCTGCAATCAGTTTCACATGCTGGAATAACCTTGACATTGTCGTAATCATGCATCCATTTGCGGACAATCTTGTTTTGGGAATTGTTGTCAATGAAGATTATTTCAATATTTTCAAAGCCCAATGTCTGGTTTAAAATTGAGTCAAAGGTCTTCTCCAAATCAGCTTCATTGCCTTTAATAGGAATAATAATTGTGATTTTAGCCATTGTTTTCCCCTTAAGTTATTTGCGATTTTTTAATTTTCTGATTGGCTTTGTGATTTTCCAGCTGTTTGATGATTCCATTTGCTTAATGGTTTTTTCATGATCTGCAATTTTACGGTTCAACTCATCAATTGCATTTTGCTGATCTTTCACTTTCTTATTTAATCTCTCAACAGCTTCCTTTTGATTGTCATATTTTCTTTTTGTGTTTTTTAAATCAAAAAGGTCCTTTCTATAATTTTTAACTATGTCCTTAATGTATTTTCTTGTTTCAAATGCATTTCTGGACAATATCAGAGAGTTCTTATCCAACAGCTCCTTGTATGATATGTCAGTGTAGCATGAATCATTGACACAACCGGTAAACTTCTCGCATCTTTTTATCAGATCCTTTCTGATTTTAAGATAGTCCTTTGGGTTTTCGGGAGGGTTGTTGATGTCAAAGATTTTTGAATAATTTTTACTGTAATCCTCAAATGTCGCCTCATGCAGCAGCTCACTTATTCCGTCGAAGCGCTCCCTCATCACATCATTGTTAATCATTAAAACAGGTGTTTTCAATGCCAGTGAAGGAAGTGCACAGTGCATTCTGTCAGTGATTACGCATTTGGCGTTTTCATATATCCTTAAAAGGTTTTCAGCCATGAAAAACTTCTCTTCATGATTATAGAATGAGGATAATGTATAAATTGATTTGGGCATTGTTTTGGGATATGCCTTTTTAAATGAAGGAATCAAGTCCTGATAGATTACATATATTTCAGTGTCTGTTTTCTGCTTTAAGAACGGTAAAATTTCATTTGGATTGTCGACGCTTAGAACTATATATTCATGCTCATCTGAGTCAATCTTTTTAGCGCCTGAATCAAGCGTCAATGTCAGACATCCTGTGTAGAATGCATCTATCCCATTTTCATTCAGGAAATTGACAGTATGATGGTCCCTGCATCCTACAGGACCATGCTTTTGGAAAAATTCCTTGCTTTCATCGGTTAGAACAGCATCTCTTCGGGCATCGGTTCTGGTTGTGAAGTGCATTGAAATGAGCAATGGATCAATGTTTTCGGATGGGGGCCATGCCTTATCACAGTCAAGATACCATGCATTCATAATCATCTTGACATCACTGCCCTCATCAAATCTTTCCAATTTTTCATGCTCTATATAATAATCTATTTTAGGTAAAAATCTTCTTGCGGCAATGCTTTGAACCTCATTACCTATGTTTGTGGTGTAATCATAGCTCATTAATCCGAATTTCATATCATCACATGTAAAGTTTTATTTTGGGAATATATAAAATTAACATCAATTACAATTTCCAATCAATTTCGTCTAAGTTATTTTCCTTTAAAAATTCATTAGCTAGTCTGAAATGGTTTGAACCAAGAAAGCCACGCCTTGCCGAGAAAGGTGAGGGATGGGAGGTTATTAAAACCAGATGATTTGGATTTGTAATAAGTTCCTTTTTCTTTTCAGCCTGTTTTCCCCAAAGCAAAAATACGATGGGTTTTTCATTGTCATTTAAAATCTTAATCACGTTATCTGTAAATGTCTGCCATCCGCATTTGCTGTGTGAGTTGGCATTGGCCTCTTCAACTGTCAGGACTGTATTAAGCAAGAACACACCCTGCCTGGCCCATCCTTCAAGGCAACCTGAGTCTGGAATCGGATATCCGTATTCGCTTTTGATTTCCTTGAATATGTTTTTTAGAGATCTTGGGATTGGTCTGCCGTCTGGGGTTGAAAATGCAAGCCCATGTGCCTGTCCCTTTTCATGATACGGGTCCTGGCCCAATATCACCACCCTGACATTGCTTAAGGGAGTCAATTTGAATGCATTGAAAATTTCATCATGGGGAGGATAGACTGTTTTGCTTTTGTATTCCTCTTCAATAAAATCCATGATTTTTAAAAAATAGTCCTTTTCAAATTCATCGCCAAGTGCAAAATCCCAGTCATTTCCTATCATGAAAATTAATTTGTTGGTTAATCTATATATATCTTGAATTAAGTCAATGAAAAGAATAATAAGGAAGTGTAAAAATATTAAAAAGATATTGCATCATTTTGAATTAATTCATTTAACTTATTATTTTATGTGAAAAATGTCATCGGAAAATCATGATTTCTGAGTAATTTAAATGCAATCACATCAAAATATAATATAGTTAATAAAATCGTTGCGGTAAAAACAAACCCCAACGGAATAGCAACTTACAAGGCTTCAACTCTAAACAAGGAAACACACAAGATTGTCATTTCAAACATCAACAGCAAATATTCCACAAAAAGCGTCACTTCCTATGCTGTTATAAAACAGGACCCATTAGTTTATAAAAGTTATCCTGCTGCGATAAATTACATTGAGCTGTTTACAGTAATATAAAACTTAAAAACACCAACAAATACATGGACAATATTGTGTTATCCATTAAATTCTATACTAGAAGCAAATACATAACATTAATACTTGTTACGGGTTATGATTCTGACGACAAGCAGCACGGCGTATTTATCATAGCAATGACAAATTTAGTGTCGGAACCCACAAGGTAGTAATAACAGCGGTTAACAAAAATTACAAATTGAATTACATCACCAAGCTTGTTGTTAAGAAATCCGCTAAAATATATATGAACTTTTTTTTTGAAGTTCATATCATTTTTTAATTTTTTTAGGACAACCTTTATATACTCGTTTTAACATTATTAATAATAGTGATAAAATTTAGGTTTACCTAAATTTTCATTACTAATTCCGATTGCTATTAAATTTGAAAAACAATTTAATATGGCATATAACTACTCTCAAGAAATTAAATATGGTTTTAACCTATTTAATTTCATTATAAAAAAAAATGAATGTGATATTATGGCAAACGAGATAAAAAAAGCAAAATGTTGCACTGCAGATACAAAAAAAGATAAGAAAGAAAAAGGGATTCTGCAGAAGTTATGGTGTTTCTTTTTCGGATGCAACTGTCATTAATTCTTTAAAGCCAAAAACTCAAAATGTTCAATTCCATCTTCCAGATAACACTCTGAAACCTTTTTGAAACCTAGACTTTCATAAAACTCACACAGATAAGCCTGACCTGAAAGTCTGATTCTATTTTTACCCAAATCATTGAATATGAAATCCATGGCCTTCCCCATCATTTCACGGGACAAACCTTTGCCCCTATTGGATTTTTTCACGATAACCCGTCCAATAGCCATATCATCAAAAGATACATTCTCGGGAAGGATTCTCAAAACAGCTATGACTTCACCATCATCTTCAGCAAACAAATGATAAGCAGATTGATCTTTACCGTCAAGGTCCTGATAGGGACAGTCCTGTTCTACAACAAAAACTTCAGCCCTCAACTGTAGAATACCATAGAGCTCATCAAGGGTCAATTCATCAAATTTCCTGAACTTCCAGATAATGTCAATCACCTATTTTTCCTTAACGATTTTTCCGCTCATATGCTCAATGGTGATTTCAAAGACTTCAGTCTTATCCAGAAGTCTGTCTATTTCATTTACAGTATCCTCATGGGTTGGGAAGAACTTATCACCGAGACATGTTAATTTATCTATTTTTTCATCCCTGTCGCTTATGGTTTTGATTCTTCCAAACACAATCACGCTTTTGAATGTGTACCACCAGTCCGTTTTAACTCCCTTGCCCATCACACAGTATGATACCTTGTCATGTCTTTTTATTGCATCGTTTTTATGTCCCTTCATTGCGCCGTGAAAGTATATCTTGCCGTCAGTGTAAACATGACTCATGGGAAGTGAATAGGGATAGTCATCATCGCCAAGAAGCGCTAGGACGCCCCGAGGTTCATTTACCAATATGTCAATGCATTCTTCTTTAGACAGTTCCTGTTTTCGCCTTCTCATTTCTCGAAACATAATAATATATTTAGCAAAACCCATAAAAATAAATTTATGTCTAAGTTAACTTTTAAAAATGCAACAGAAGATGATGTGGGTTTGATATTGGAATACATTAGAAAACTTGCCGATTATGAAAAAAGATTGTATGAAGTGGTTGCAACCGAAAAAGAACTGAAAAAATGGATCTTTGATAAAAAACAGGCAGAAGTTATATTTGCACTTGAAGATGAAAAAGTGGTGGGCTTTGCCCTGTTCTTCCTGAGCTTTTCAACTTACATTTCAAATGTAAATCTGCATCTGGAAGACCTTTTCATTGACCCGGAATATCGTGGAAAGGGCTATGGAAAGGCATTGCTTAAAAAATTGGCGAAAATCGTTGTTGAAAGAGGATATGGAAGATTTGAATGGACTTGCCTTAGCTGGAACAAGCCAAGCATTGACTTTTACATCTCACTTGGAGCGGAACAGAAAGACTGGAACGTATTCCACCTTACCGGTGAGAATCTTGAAAAATTAGCAGGTTAAGATATCTAATTAATATCTTTCAACCTTTTAATCAAATCGCCTTTGATTTTATTGTTGGCGTCTATCTTTTGGATAGCTTCCTTTAAAACCTTTATTTCATTTTCAGTGTCGTTTTGACTATGGTAAATTTCAGCAAGTCCCAAATATGCTTCACCATTTTCAGGCATTATAACCAAAACCTTCTTATACAATTCAATTGCTTCACTTCCTGTGGCTTTTTTGGCCTGATTTATAATTTCTGAAATTTCTTTGGATTGATTAATCTGGTTTTCCATATTTTTGCTTAATTTTTTGGATTCCTTTGAATCTATTTTATCAAGAACATCAAAAATCTCATCCGCCTCATCCTTGCTGAAGTTGGAGCCAACTTCGCGATTGTCTTTTTTGTCTTTTTTGTTGAATATTCCCATATTAACTATTATCTTTTTAATGTTAAATAAATTAATATATAATGTAAGAGTTGATTCAAATGGCTGATGAGTTAAAAATGGAAACCAAATGCTATGATGCAAATGAATACGGCTATCTTTACGGATTGAACCGAAGGATACCTGATGAGGAATTCGAAAAAGTGAAAGATTATATGAGAGATTTCAGAAGAAAGGATTTTGTGGATGGCATCATCAAGGTCACCGGAAGGCCTGAAGGATACAGGTGTCTTGAAAAGGATGTTGCTAAAGTTGAGGAAATTCTTGGAATTGAAAATACCCTTGCAAAAAGGCAGGAAAAAATCAGAAAGGCATTTGAAGATCCTATTGCTAAAACAAATCTGAAGGACAAGGCATACGAATGGCTGAATACATTGTTTAAAAAAACAGGAACACATCCAAAACAGGACTTATCCCGGCTTGCTGTTCATTCAACTAAAATCTATGACCCTCAGGATTCATTTAAAAAGGGAGCCGAAAACGGTGAAGGGGAAATATTCATTTACACTCCTCACGGGATGTGGTATATAATCAACAACTGCGGACCCAACAGTGACACTTCAATAAATAATGTCGAATCCACTGATGGCGGTGCTATCGGTTACAGATTAATGTATGATGATACAGTTGATACTTTAATTAGAATTTACACTGAAGAAAATGAATATAGCGGTAAAAAGCTATATTAAAATTCTTTTTCAAGAAGGATTGTTACGGGACCGTTATTCAATAAGTTAACTTTCATGAATGCTCCGAATTCACCGGTTTCAACATCAACGTGTTGTTTGCACTGGTCTGTAAAATAATCAAATAATTCTGTGGCAATATCAGGATTCAGTGCCTTGTGAAATGACGGTCTGTTCTTTTTTGTTGATGCATACAATGTGAACTGGGGAACAAGTAACAATTTTCCGCCAATGTCCATTACAGAGCGGTTCATTCTTCCATTTTCATCAGGAAAAATTCTCAATTTCACCAGTTTTTTTGCAAGATAATCGGCTTCCCTAGTGGTGTCATCCACTCCAAAACCGACTAAAACCATCAGTCCCTCTTTTATTTTTCCAACAATTTCGCCTTCAACTTCCACACTGGCATCGCTTACTCTTTGAACAACTAGCTTCATGAAAATGACCTCAGAGAACGGATATTATTGCAAATATTATGAATATAGCTATTACGCAGCAACAGCATTCTTTCCAATTCGAATCCTTATTTTTAACTTTATTAACTGCATTGGATGCTCTTGAAGTTCCGTTGCCTGAATCAGATGATGATGCATTTGTTCTGTTGACTGTAGTGATTTTAGGAGTTTCATCCAAATCATATACATCAAATAGCTTTATTGCCACCATAACGGATCTTATTAAAGCTATGAACATTGCCAAGGCAATAATCCAAAGATAATAATTCGCCATAACCCCTGAAGGGAATGCTGATGAAGCTACGACATATAAGAAAAATGGCAGTTCATATGTTATTCCTTCCAGCATCCAGTTTTTGTTTGATGACTTGACGCCAATGTAAATAAAACCAAAACCCGGAAATGCTATTGTAAATGGAAAGAGAACCCACCAAGATTTCTTAATTTTATCAAAAGTATCCATAATATCAGTTATTCAAGTGCATTGTTGTTGGTTTCTAATTTTTCGACAACTTTCTGGCCTTCATCTGCCATGTCACTAAACATCAGTATTGTTTCTTTCATTTTAGGAAGTGCTTGTTGCTTGTAGTTACTTACATCTTCAATAGCTGAAATGGCTTCTGAAAATGAGGCTTTCAAAACATCAGGTGAAATCATGGTCTCTGCACTGTGCTTTTGAATCTCGCTTCCTTGTTCCTTAAGCATGTGTGATGTTGCTTCAATGATGTTTTCGGTTGTTTCGTTGAGTATGTTGATTTTATCCATTACGATTTTCTGGTCATACAATGCGCTTGCAACCATAACTCCAGTTCTTAGAGCTGATACTGTTACATTTTTAGCTCTGTTTACTCCACGAATAAGTTCCTTATTGTTTCTTCTGATGACATTGAGTGATACGATTCCTTGCTGGTTAACAACAATCATCTGCTGCATGTCCATTATCCTTTGTCTTAATGGGAATAGTATTTCTTCACGTACAAATGCGATTTTATCCTGACTGATTCCTTGTATTTCAGCGTTTTGGATTTGCGCTTCTATTGATTCATCCATTTGCTTACCTAGTTCAATATCAGCCATGAGTTTGTTGGTCACTTCCCTCAGGTAGTTTTCTTCACTTAAAAGGGTTACATTATCATTTTGCAATACTTTACTGCTGTTATCAAGTGATTCAATAATGTTTGAGATTGCGGTTTCGGCCTTTTCATATTTGGCAAAGTATTTGCGAACAGGGTTCATGATATTTCCCAGAACACCTTTTTTTGCAAAGTCAACTTTGCTTGGGTCCAAATCTTTCATTTGTCTTTCCAATTCAGAGAGCTTATCTCCTATATTGTCAGCATCCTTGCCGCTTTTGCTTAAATCCACAAACCTTGTAGCCAGCATTTCATTTCTTTGGGATGATTTTGAAATGTCATCCATACCGAAGTTTTCCAATGGTCTTAGAATACTTTCTCTTGCGGTCGGATTGTTCAAATCGGTTTCAAATATTGCAATTGCATTTTCATTAGCTTTATCCTTAAGATTTGAATTTTCCAATTTTTCTTCTTCCTCTTTAAAGGTTGTTTCGACATCTTTTTTTATTTCATCTACATCAAGTGAAAATTCAGCCATTATATCACCTTACTTTGTATTGTTTTTATCAGGATTTTCGAAATTTAATTTATTTTTATCAACTTTTGCAGAAGTTTCCTTAATCACTTCATTCTCTTTTATAATTTGTACTTTTACAGAATCAACATCTATATACTTATAAGATGTATGATAACCTACTGAAAGACCATAATCCGCTTCATAATAAACATCAGCCAAACTTTGGATTTCCTGGCCTACCTCAGTATTATTTTCATCCAGATAGATTACCTTGACAATGTAGTCCTTTTGATTGGACGGAACTTTCTGAAAGAGGACTTCCACCCAGTAGAAGTAACTGTTGTCTGCACTATTATGGTTTCCATTTACATCAGTTATCGTGAATGAGAACTCTTTTGCTAGCTTGCTTAATCCGTCATCAGCCTGACCGTCATCACTGCCGCCCATTGAAAATATCAAAATACCTCCAACAATCAGCACGACAAATATTAAAACTAAAAAGATCTTGCCATTTGAAAATATTGAATTGGAGTCATTTCCACTGTCTTTATTATAAATGTGGCATCCGCAATTGAGACAGAAATTGGATTCATCAGGTATTTGTTTTCCGCATTTTGGACATTTCTTGGTCATTTTAATCTCCCTTCAGTTATATTCTTTTACAGAATCTATTAAGTTTTCCATATCATCTGCAAGGTTCTTGACATCCTCGCTGGATTTATCATCCGAACTAAGATTGATAACCAGTTCATTGATTAAATCTTCAATATGGTCAATGATTGATTTTAATGTATTTATTTTAGTATTAAGTTCATTTTTGACTCTTGGAGTATCTTCAACAGCCAATTGAGTAATATTTAATGCACTGTCCGCCTCATGATAAAACAAATCATGTGATTTGTCTATGGTTGTCATGAATCTGTCATAGGTTATCTGAGGAGGTTCAAAACATTTTTCTATCAGATCCCTTACAGCTATCTCCTTTGAATCGAATATCACTTTTAAATCCTCCACTTCATCAGCGTATTTTTTTAAGGATTTCAAACCCTCTTTAGGCATGTCTTTTTGGATTTCAGGAGTGCTGAACCTGGATTTGTTGGTTTGTTTTTTTGCATTGGCATCCTTGTATTGCTTTAGATTAAAAATGTAATACAGGTAAAGCAGCGGCAGGATTGCCAGAATCAGAATCAGAAACATTCCCATTCTGTTTCCTGTATAAAATACTGGAATTGCAATGCAGATTAAAATTGTATAGTACAGGCCCAAAATCCAGTAAAGTGAGTCATTTATTAGCATTACATCAGAATTACTTCCAACTCCTCTTTTTAATCTGATTTTTGAAGCTTCCTTAGAGTTCGGTGCATATTCCAATATTTCCTCATCATTCAATATGTGGGAATTCGGTTCTACGATAAATTTTAAACCGGATAATGTTTCGATACAATTGACCTGATTTCCATTAGCATCATAAACCTTCAGTCCATCATATTTTAATGGAGCTTTCAATCTGTTAATTTCTGCCATTTTTGAAGTATCGTCCACCATTTCGTATTCTCCAATAAGCAATATATAAGAATATATTAATGTCAATGCTTTTAAATATTTGTATTTAAATTGTTAATATACTTTTAATTGCAGAAATCCCAATATTATTATAGGTGATTAAATTGAATCTTATCGACATAATGCTTAAAAGACGCAGCGTTCGAAAATACAAAGATGAAGACATAACAAAAGACAAATTGGATAGCATATTGAAAGCTGGCCTTTTAGCACCAACCAGCAGAAACAGAAAGCCCTGCAACTTTCTGGTGGTCGAAAATAAGCAAACCCTTGAAAGACTATCCAAATCCAAAAAAACAGGTGCGGAAATGCTGGCAAGCTGCAGCAAGGCGATTGTTGTTGTTGCAAATACCATGATTTCAGACACATGGATTGAGGACTCATCAATTGCCCTGATATATATGCATCTGATGGCTTCAAGCATTGATGTTGGAAGTTGCTGGGTTCAAATACACTTAAGAAAAACAGGTGACGGTAAAGATTCAGAAGAAGTCGTAAAAGAAATTGTTGGAATAGATGATTACTTTAGGGTCGTTGGAATACTCGCTTTGGGAGTGCCTGACGATGAAGTTAAACCTCATACACTGGACGATATCGACAAAAGTAAAATTCATTTTTTAGTCTGATTTTACTTTTCAGTCCTCTTTCAATGCATCCATCACTTCTTTTGTAGTTTCCTTAACAACCCGTGAAGCTTCATAAAACCTTTCCTTTTCATATTCACTCATATGAATAGGAACGATCATTGCAATTCCGTTTTTTGATAAGACAGCCGGAACTCCCAGACAAACATCATGAACATCTTCTATTTCACCTTCAAGATATGTGCTGACTGTCAGAATTTTATGGCTGTCAGTAATCATAGTGGAAATCAGATTTGAAATAGCATATGACGGACCATACTCCGTTGCTCCTTTTCTGCTTATAATATTATTTCCGGCATTCCTAAGTCTGTTGATAAGTCTTTTTACATCAATATCCACTTCTCGAAGGAAATATTTCAATGGAATACCTCCGATAGTTGTTGAACTTAAAAGCGGAAGCATATGATCTCCATGTTCGCCGATAACCCTGGTATGGACTTCAGAACTGTTGATGTTTAAAAATTTGGAGATATATGTTTTTAATCTTAATGAGTCCAGGTGGCTTCCGATTCCAATGACTTTTTTCCTGTCGAAACCTGAATATTCCAATGCCACAGCAGTCATTATATCAACAGGGTTTGTTGCAATTAAAATAATTGAATCAGGAGCATGGATTGCAATCTGCCTTGCATATGCCCTTACGATTTTTGCATTTGGAACAGCCAAGTCCCTCCTGTTCATTCCTTCTTTTCTTGGATTTCCCGCTGTAATTAATACTATTGCGGAGTCTGCGATATCATTAAAATCAGAAGTAGGTGTCAGAACACAGTCAATGTCTTCTGCTGCTAATGCATCATACATGTCAAATGTTTCACCTTTCGCCTTATCGATACTTTGAGGTCTTGCAAACATGACAATTTCATCAACCGTATCCGCTCTTGCAAGGGTAAATGCTACATTTTTACCGATTATGCCGGTTGATCCTAAAATACTTACTTTTACCATATACTATTATATTCTCCTACAACATATATAAACTTATATTATTAGACAGATATATTAAACAAAATAAATCAATATTCTAAAAATTTTAAAAAATAATAATGAAGATATTAATTAGTATAAGTAATCGTTTAACTAACTACTTCACGAGTATTGTGAGAATACCAATTAGGAGCCATGCTATAATAATATGAATTGATTTTATTTATCGTATATTTGGACAGGTCATAATTCAGTCTGACAATTAAACCGTCATCATAGTTTTTATAAAACCTTGTCTTCATATAACCAACAGACAACCATTTTGAAGGAATATTATAATAACTTCCATAAGAATTGCTTACCAGAACATATTTGCCGTTAGGGCTGATGTCTAAAATGGACACATAATGATTTTTAGTATGAAATACCAATGTGCAGCCACCCTTAGCAAGTTCCTTTAATGCATTGTCAAAAGTATTTCTATAAAAATATGTGCAATTGAAATTATTCCGATTCAATGTTTTAATCATGTCCCTGCATGCAGTGCCGTCCTGTCTGGTCGTATGTGAGTAAATTGCAATGTATTTTTCCGTCAGGTAATTCTTCAATACCTGACTGCACATGCTGCATGATGTAGGTCCGCAAGTAAATGAGGTATCCTGACTGTCCCTAACTTCATAGTACTTATAGGATTTTCCTTTCAGCGAGACAGTGACATAGCTTGGCCAATAATTTAGCTTATTTGCACTAACCAATATTCTGTTAATCTCCTTTTCAATCACATTCCATTTTTCCCTTTTAACTATGTAATATGTATTCGGGTGAGATTTTGTTTTAAAGAAAGTGTATTTGGGCAGTTTATTATGCAAATACAAACAGTGACTGTCTCTTGTTAAAACTTCTCTATACTGGGCTTTTGTAAGCGTATAAGTCCCGCTGGCATCTGCCCAGACATAGTTTCCAGGCATCACATCAATGTCCGGAAGTCCGCCTTTAAGAGGAATGACCTCTCTTTGAGGATCTTTAACGTTCAAATCATAACAGTTCATTATTTTAGAAACGTAGTATCTGCCTGAACTAACTACCACAAGATATTTTTTCGCATCCATCTTAGGTTTGAAAACAACCATTCCATCCGAATTGGTCTTTTTGTAGAATATTTTATTGCCAATTTTAATCTTAACTGTCTTCAAGGAGACTGATGCAGAAGAATCCTTTAGGGTAATCCTCAAATATCCATTTTTAAGCAGTTTGGAATTGATGATGCTCAATGAGGTATGCTGATTAACATAAAAACTTACCTTTTTGGCGGTGCCTGCATAGTACTTATCCCCTTTGAACTTACAGTAAATCGAATAAACCGCATACTTTGAACTGTAAATTTTAATGGCTGCACGCCCGTTCTTATTTGTGATTCTTGAATAGGTTTTTCCGTTCAGTTTCAAAGTGAGTTTTTTGCCAGAAACGCCATTTCCGCTTAAGTCATTAAGGTAAACATAATAATGATTCTTATTTAAAACAAAGTTAGTGAAATGATTGATTCTTGTGGAAATCCTTGACACCTTGATATTAAACGTTTTTGATTTGGAATTATATTTATCGTCACCGGCAAATGAAATGGTGAGCTTATAGCCTTTTGCAGGCAAATTTATATTAAGATTGGCAACACCCCTGGAGTTTGTTTTAATATGCATTGTCTTTTTGTTGATGCTGACCGTCAGATTCTTTGATTTAAGCATATTTCCACTACTGTCTTTTAAATATATGCTTAATGAATCCTTACTTTTTACATTGCATGATTTGATTGAAATTATAGGGGAGGATTTAACGATTTCAGAGTCATTATCTGATTTTAACAAATTTGTTGAATTATCAGACAGTTTCTCATGCTGCAGTTCAAGATATTCGGCATCGTTAAAAGCCAACTTATAATCAGATGAATTCATATATGTTGAATTAACATCACTGGCGCCAACAACCCCAATCAATGATAAAAAAAGAATTAAAATAATTATTGCTTTAAATCTATTATGCATATCTACACCTAAAGATATATTTTTATGGCATAGCTATTAAAATTAATTGAAAAAAAATAAGTAATAAGAAAATTATAATATTTTTAAT
>NZ_JAUNXX010000121.1:0-292 GCF_030539555.1 Methanobrevibacter sp.
GATGGGGATGGAATTTTATACACACTAACCCGGACTGATAATGTTTCTGTTTTATCCATCAGTAATTATTTGGATTTTAAAAATTTAATCAAATCCAGAGTTAACAGTAGTTTGAATGATAAGGAAATTGTATTCCCTCCTTATGGAGCAGATCAATTAAGTGACATTCTTTCAGAAAGGGCAGAATTGGCATTTTATGAAGATGTTTTGGAAGGTGATGTGATACCGTTATGTTCTGCGATGGCTGCTAAAGAGGAAGGTGATGCAAGATATGCTCTTGATTTACTTAAAA
>NZ_JAUNXX010000121.1:332-2707 GCF_030539555.1 Methanobrevibacter sp.
GGTTACTAGCGAACATGTTAGAATGGCGAAAGATAGGATAGAACACAATAAGGTAACTGAAATTATTCAAACTCTACCTTTACAGCAGCAAAGGCTTTTGGAAGCTATTCTGATTTTAACTAAACAAGATGAAGAAATAACTTCCGGAAAACTATATGACGAATATGAAAGCTTATCAAAAAAAGATGCTGTAACTTACAGAAGAATCTTTGACTTTATTAATGAACTTGAATTATTAGGAATTATTTCTACAAATACCATTTCTCGTGGACGTGGAAAAGGAAGAACTAATATCATCAAGCTTCAATGTGATGAAAATTTACTTGAAACAACCCTGTATTCTATTTAGGGTTGTTTTTAATCAATGTTTTCAAGATGGCCATTCTTACCGGAACGGCATTAAATGCTTGGGCGAAATATTTGTTATATTTTGTATCGTCAACATCAGTGTCTATTTCATCTATTCTTGGCAATGGGTGCATTACAATAACATCCTTACCCTCAAGCATTTTTTTGTTAATAATATAAGCTCCTTTTATTTTCAGGTAATCTTCAATGTCTCCAAATCTCTCTTTTTGAATTCTAGTTACATATAAAACATCAACATCATCAATAATGCTTTCAATGTTGTCCACTTCTTCGTAGACAATATCTGTTTTTTCAATATCATGAAGAACTTCCTGAGGCATTCTAAGTTCATTTGGAGATACCAGGTATATTTTGACATTATTATATAAGCATAATGCATTTGAAAGTGAATGTACAGTACGGCCGAATTTTAAATCACCTATTAAAGCAATTTTCAAGTCGTCAATTTTACCAATTTCTTTTTTAATAGTATATAAGTCAAGCAATGTCTGAGTTGGATGCTGACCGGCTCCATCTCCTGCATTTATAACTGGAACATCAACAATTCCTGAGATAAATTTTGAAACACCTTCAAGTTCGTGTCTAATTACTAATGCGTCACTATATCCTTCAAACATTTTTGCAGTATCTGCGATACTTTCACCTTTTGATACAGAACTTGATCCACTACTTTCAAAACCTATGCATTCTCCACTTAAGCGTTTCATTGAAGTTTCAAATGACATTCTTGTCCTTGTTGAAGGTTCAAAAAACATCAAACCTAAAATTTTCCCTTTAAGTTCTTCTGAAACTTCTTTTGAATTAGCAATGTTTTCTAGCTTTGCTGCTTCATCAAGGATATAATCTATGTCATCTCTTTCAAAATCTTTTATGGAAATTATGTTTTTTAATTTAAAAATTTTAATCAACCCTTTTATTAATCATGTTGTTAATGTAATTAGCAATTGTCTATTTCATTCAAATTCAAGACTTTTACCATCTTTTATATTCACTCATTATACTATTTATTTTTCTTTTTTCAATAAAATTTTCAGGCATTTTTTGTATTTTTACTTGAGGTTGAGTATATTATTTGTATTTTCATATTATTCTTTCGATTGGCACGACAAGTATGTCCCTTGCACCTGCATTTCTTAATTTATTCACAAGATCAAAAACTATGTCTTCATCTATTACTGCTTGGGCAGCAACTGTTTCTTCATCTGAAAGCACATCTGATATTGTTAAACCCCCAAGTGAGGGCATGACTTCTTTAACGCAATTTAAATCTTTGGTTTTTACATTCATCATCAGCAGTTTTTTACGGTTTGCATCAAGTACTCCTTTAATGCTGGTGCTGACAGATTCAATCAATTCCTTTTTAGTTTCAATGCTTTGTTTATTTGCAATAAGCACGATTGAACTTTCCAGTAATGTATCAACTATTTCCAGATGGTTCATTTTCAGGGTTGTTCCTGTGCTTGTAAGATCAGTAATTAAATCAGCAACACCTATAAAAGGAGCTGCTTCTGTAGATCCGCTTAACTTGACTATTTTTAATTTCAAATCATTTTCTTCTAGATATTTTTTAGTTAATGATGGAAATTCTGTAGCCACAGTCATTTCATCTTTAATATCATATATTGATGCAATGTTTGAGTCTTCGGGAGCTGCTAGTACCAACTTTGTTTTTCCAAATTTCAAATCAAGCAGTTCGACGACATCAGCTTCATTTTCATTAATCAGGTCTATACCGGTGATTCCGATATCTGCTATTCCATCTTGAACAAATTCAGGAATATCTGATGCTCTTGCAAACAACACATCAATATCTTTATTGAATGTTTTTGAGATTAGTTTTCTACTTTCTTTATCTTTTAATCCCAATCCTGCTTTTTCTAAGATATTTATTGAAGGTTCACTTATTCTTCCTTTTGAAGGAACAGCAATTTTAATTTTCATCATAATCTTTCCATTGTTTAATAAGTTATATTATATTAATCTTTTTATTAATACTTTTTTTCAGT
>NZ_JAUNXX010000122.1 GCF_030539555.1 Methanobrevibacter sp.
ACAAAAAAATTAATTTTAGAAAAGACTTTAAAATTAATGATTGAAAAAGAAAACTCTATTGTTTCAATTAGGGAAGTCAGTGCCGCCACAGGAATTACTATCGGCTGAATATATCACTATTTTCCAAATAAAGAAGAATTATATAATGAAATTACTGAAAGATATTATATAGACTATTACAAATTCAATATGGACGAACTCCGGCAGATAAATGGAAATGCAAAAGAGAAAATCCATGATGCCATGGTTGAAATTTTTAAGCAAAAAGAAACAGGAATCAAGATTGAATCGATTGATGATGAAATAGACTACAGAGCCATATTGTTGATTTTAACTGGAAACGGATTTACTTATGAAAATTCTGGGGAGTTTGGCCAAAGTATCCTAAAAGAATTGAGGGCTTTTTTCACAGAAATTATTGAGGAAGGTCGAAAAAACAGGGAAATCCGACAAGACTTCTCAGTCGAAGACATTGCAGAGTCATTAATTATCACATACATGGGAATTCAATATAAATGGGAAATATATCTAATTGATGACATGATTTCAGCCTTTGAAGATATTTTTAATTTGGAATGGGAAAACATAAGATTCAGAGAATAATTAATTAACTATAAAAAACATAATGTGGTTTGATGAACACTAAGGATTTGATTGTTGAAAAAACGCTGAAATTGATATTGGAGAAAGGCACAATTGATATTTCAATTAGTGAAATCCGAAATTGTACCGGACTGACAACCGGCGGCATATATTACCATTTTTCAGATAAAAGCGACATATTTGAAGCAATTCTGCAAAAGTATATGGTGGATTACATTAAAATCGATTTTGATAAAATCATCCTTGAAGGTTCCACAAAGGACAAAATCCATGATACATTGCTTTATATTCTACATCACTACATAAACGGTATTGAGATTGAAAGCATCAATGAAAAAATCAATTATAATAGCGTGATACTTCTTTTAACATCAACAGGATACGCCCATGATGAGGTTAACGGAATGATTTTACAAACAGGAAATGATATTAAACTATTTTTAACCGACCTTGTCGAAGAAGGCAAAAGGAAAAATGAAATCAGAAAAGACTTTTCAACTGAAAACATTGTGGAATCATTGCATAACATGTATATGGGAATTCAGTATTTTTGGTTATCTCTCCCAAATAATGATTTTGATTTCATTTTTGAGAAAAACTTTGAAATGACTTGGCAGGCCATTGAATACCAGTGAAAACTATTTTTTTAATCTTTGGAACTATAACCTCTTCAACTTGTAGAATCAGGTGAATTCTTGCACAATAATGTTAAATTGTAGTCATATTAATCAATATGAGCTATTTTTGAACCTCTCCAGCTTGTAGAAGCAGGAGAATTCTTGCGCAATAATGTTAAAACAAATGAAAATGTTTATATAGTATAATTTTTATATTAGAATTAAAAACAAAAACCGACTAAAAGTCGAAAAATGATTGGCAAAACTATGAGGTTAATAGTAACATAAAAACCAACCGATTGTTTATTTTTGGAGGCAATTATGAAAAAAGGTGAAAAAAGAAAAAAAGAACTGTTAAAGATAGGCTATGACATGTTTCTCACACAGGGATACGAGGATACAAGTGTAGACGAAATCATAGAAAAAGCACAAATAGCTAAAGGCACATACTACTACCATTTCGAAAGTAAAGAGCAGATGCTCGAAGAAGTCATAGATATGATGATTGATAACGAGACAGAAATGGCAAAACAGATTATCAAAACGGATATTCCTGTACCTCAAAAAATAGTTGGGATAATTACATCAATAAAACCTACTGAAGAAGAACAACCTATACAAAATGCTCTTTTCCAGCCGGAAAACGTATTAATGCACCATAAAGTCAGAAAAAAATTAATTAATGTTGTTACTCCACTTTTATCTGAAGTTATAAAAGAAGGAGTGGATGAAGGCATCTTTAAATGCGACAATATACCTGAGCGTGTTAAGATGCTCCTTATAATCAGCGATGGTACATTTAATGAAGGCAAATTTAGTGAACAGGATATTTCAGTCTTTATAGACATGACTGAAAAACTTCTCGGGGCAGAGAAGGGAACTATGAGTTTCATTTACAATCTGATTGATAAGAGCGATATGGAAGTGGTCGAGTGAACAAAACTGAAAAATACACCTATAAACCGGTTCTCTTTTTTGCTCTGGCGTATATTTTTACTTGGATATTTTGGATTCCGGCAATCTTTTTGCCAGAAAGCATAAGTCCGTTACTTATGTTTATAGGTCTATTGGCCCCAGCCATTGTGTCTACAGTTTTCATTATGGTTTCAGGCTCAGATGCGCTTAAGCAAGACTTTAAGAATAAGATCATCGGATTTTACAAAGTAAAATGGCTGAATGTAATTTGGGCCGTGATTGTATTTGCGATTGTAATAGTCTGTTCCATTTTGTTGTCACTGCCATTTGGACAGTCAATAAACCAGTTTTCCTTTACTGAAAGCTTTTCTTTTACCGGTGTTGGAATAGCCGGAGCATTTATTACCATTACGATTGCTTCGATAATAGAAGAGGTGGGATGGAAAGGATATTGTGAAGATTCAATTGGTAACTATATGAACTGGTTTTGGGAGTCAATGATTTTCGGCGCGCTATGGTCGTTGT
>NZ_JAUNXX010000033.1 GCF_030539555.1 Methanobrevibacter sp.
AAACGTGAAAGTAACTGATAAATTGCCTGACGGCCTGATATTTGCAGGTTCAAACGGTGCTTATAATCCGGTTACTGGTGAATGGACAGTAGGTGATTTGGCAAATGGCAAATCTGCAAGTTTAATCATAACTACAATTGTAAACATTACAAATAAAAACATTACAAATGTAGCTAACGTGACTTCAGATACTCCTGATTCAAACAAAACCAATAATCAAGCAAATAACACTACTGATGTTTCACCTGAAGCTGATCTGGCAGTAATTAAAACAGTAAGCAATTCAACTCCTGCAAAAGGAGATGTAATTATCTGGACGATTACTGTTACAAACAACGGTCTTGATGCAGCGGTAAATGTAACAATATTTGATGAAATTCCTGAAGGTCTTTTAGTAATTGAAAACGGAAAAGTACTCACTTCAAGAAATATAACAGTTTTCATTCCTGAAATAGAGGCATATCAAACTACTTCATTCGACTTCGAAACTTTAGTCAATGTTACAAACAAAAACATTACAAACATTGTAGTCGTTAACTCAACTACTTACGACCCTAATGAAACTAATAATGAAGACAATGAAACAGTTGACGTTCCTGCTGAAGCTGATTTGGGAGTTGTAAAACTTGTATCCAACACAACTGCTCACAAAGGTAACATTATCGCCTGGACTGTTATTGTAACCAATCATGGTCCTGATGCAGCAGAAAACGTTTATGTAAATGATATCTTACCTAAAGACTTAATTTACAAAGCTCACACAACTACTAAAGGATTATTCGATTCAAACAAATTAACCTGGTTTATTGCAAGCTTGGCTAATGGCGAATCTCAAACATTGACAATTAGCACTGAAATAAATGCTACTAATAAAACAATTATTAATGTTGTTAATGTAACTTCAGACACTCCGGATTCAAATAAAACCAACAATGTTGCTAACAACACTACTACTGTTCCTCCTGAAGCGGACATTGGTGTAGTCAAAGAGGTTAATGCAACAGAATGTATGAAAGACCAATTTGTTGAATGGACTATTACAATGACCAACCATGGTCCTGACGGTGCTAGTGATGTTGTTGTAAAAGATAACTTGCCTGATTCATTAATCTTTGTAAGCTCAGATGGTGATTATGACCCTGAAACCGGTATCTGGACAATCGATTACTTGGCAAATGGTGAAACCCGTGTTTTACACATTATAACAAAAGTCAACACTACCGGAATGGTAATAGTAAACAATGTTACTGTAACCAGCGGCGTATATGATCCTGATATGAGCAATAACAAGGCTAATAACTCCACTGAAGTAAAATCAATTGCTGATTTGGAAATTATTAAAGTTGTATCCAACAGTAATCCTCACAAGGGAGATGTAATTTATTGGACAATTAAAGTAACAAACAACGGTCCTGACACAGCTAAAGATGTAACCGTAACAGATAAATTACCTAACGGATTAGTATTTATTAGATCTAATGGTAATTATGATGCAGATACTGGTATCTGGACTATTGGAGATTTAGCTAATGGTAAAACAGCTACTTTAGTAATCCGCACTTTGGTTGATTTCACTAATGGTAATGTTATTAATGTTGCTGTTGTAAACTCAAGCACTGTTGATAACAATACAGAAAACAACAAAGACAATGATACAACTGCTGTTGACCCTGAAGCTGACATCAGTGTAATTAAAACAGTATCTAATCCTAATCCTTCTAAAGGAGATATAATTACATGGACTATTGTTGTAACCAACTTCGGTCCGGATGTTGCTGAAAATGTATATGTTGAAGAGTTCATCCCTGAAGGATTGAGATTGATTTCTGCAAGAGGAAGCAAAGGTGCCTTCTTAAATGAAATCTGGACAATCGGAGATTTAAACAATGGAGACACTGCTACTTTAACTTTAACTACTAGAGTATTGGTTTCAAGCGGTACAATTAAAAATACTGTCATTGCACACACATCTACCTATGACCCTGATAAAACAAATAATAAGGATAATGAGGTAATCAAAGTCAAAAAGGCATCTGCTTCCGCAGATTTAGAATTGACTAAAGTTGCAAACAGAGATAAAGTTAGAGTAGGTGACATTATCATTTGGACTATTACTGTAACAAATCATGGTCCGGATAAAGCTAGCGGTGTTTATGTACAGGATATTCTTGATGCCGGTGATGTTGAATTTATTTCAGCAAAATATAGTGTTGGAAAATTCAATGAAAAAACTGGAATGTGGGATATCGGTGATTTGGAAAATGGTGAAAGTGTAACTTTAATTGTTATATTCAGAGCATTGTCTGAAGGTGAAGTCATTAACTATGCAGAAGTTGTGAGTGAAACTCCAGATCCAAACCTTGATAACAATCACGACAGTTCTACTGTTCAAGTTGTAAAAGATGTACCGGACCATAACACTCCGAACACTCCAAAAACTTCAACTCCAACTATGCATGCAGCAGGTAATCCGATAGTAATGGTTCTTTTAGCTTTACTGGCTATTGCAGGTGTAAGTTTAAGAAGAAAATATTAATTGGGAAATTTATTTTCCCATACTTTTTTATTTTTTACAAAAATTTTTAACCATCATTTAATTGAATATTCCTATTGAAATTTTACATTAACATTAAAAACAATGATTTTATTAAATCCTTCTTTTCAATAAATTGATTCATCATTATATCTTTTCTAAATTCAATTGACTAATCTACATAATATTAATTATATCTCTAATTTTCACTTGATTCAAATATTTTAAAAGTTATGAAAGATATAAATATTTATGATTAAATTAAATGTGTGATTAAATGAAAAGTGATAGTGTTAAAAAAGGAATTCAAAGGGCTCCGCACAGGTCTCTTCTAAGAGCATGTGGACTTGATGATGAAGATTTTAAAAAGCCATTTATTGGAATAGCAAACAGTTTTACAGATATTGTTCCAGGTCATATTCACTTAAAAGAACTTGTTGAATTTGTAAAAGAGGGAATTATTGCAGCTGGAGGCATTCCATTTGAATTTGATACTATGGCGGTTTGTGATGGAATCAGTATGAACCATGAGGGCATGAAATACTCACTTCCTTCAAGGGAAATCATTGCCGCAACCGTTGAAAGTATGACAAAAGGTCATGCATTCGATGGACTTGTTTTAATTCCAAGTTGTGATAAGGTGGTTCCAGGAATGATTATGGGTGCAGCACGTGTAAATGTACCAAGTATTGTTGTTACTGGCGGTCCAATGAAATCTGGGCAGTACAATGGTAAACCTGCTGATTTGATCACTGTTTTTGAAGCTGTTGGCGCATATTCTGCTGGAAAAATGACTGAAGATGAAGTAATTGAACTTGAAAAATGTGCCTGTCCCGGTGCCGGAAGTTGCTCCGGTCTGTTTACTGCAAATACAATGGCTTGCATAACTGAAACATTTGGTTTGTCACTTCCAACCTGTGCAACTACTCACGCAAGAACTGAAGAAAACAATCAAATTGCATTTGAATCTGGAAAGCAAATCATTAAACTTGTTGAAGAAGATATCAGACCTTCAGATATTTTAACACAGGAATCTTTCAACAATGCAATTGCAGTTGACATGGCATTAGGAGGATCATCTAACACTGCTCTTCATATTCCTGCTATTGCAAGTGAAGTTGAAGGGGTGGATGTGGATTTAGAATTGTTCGATGAAATTTCTAGAAATGTTCCTCATATTGCATTAATTTCTCCCGCCGGTGAAGATTCCATGATGGATTTACACTTGGCTGGTGGTATTCAGGCAGTATTGAAAACTCTTGGAGATAAAATTGATACCAATCAATTAACTGTAACTGGAAAAACTATTGCAGAGAATTTAGAAACTGTTGAGAATAAAAATGTTAATGTTATTCATACGCTTGATAATCCAGTACATGAAGATGGTGGAATTGCAATATTGAAAGGTAATCTTGCTCCAAATGGTAGTGTAGTTAAAAAAGGAGCTGTTGCAGATAATTTAATGCATCTTAAAGGACCTGCAAAAGTATATAACAGTGAAGAAGATGTTACAAAAGCAATTTTCGACCATGAAATTGAAGAAGGAGATATTGTTGTAATCAGGTATGAAGGACCGAAAGGTGGCCCTGGAATGCGTGAAATGTTAAATCCAACTTCAGCTCTTGCTGGAATGAATATTAAAGATGTTGGATTAATAACTGATGGACGTTTCTCTGGCGGAACTAGAGGGCCTTGCATTGGACATGTATCTCCAGAAGCAAGAGAAAACGGTCCTATTGCCGCTATCCAAAATGGGGATATAATTGAAATTGACATTAACAATAGATTAATTAATGTGGAATTGTCTGATGAAGAAATCGAAAAAAGATTAATGGAAGTTAAACACCCTGAAAGCGATGTTACAGGATGGTTGGCAATATATCAAAAATTAGTCCACTCTGCTGATACTGGGGCTATAATGAGGTAGTTATAATGGAAATACTTAACTATTCTGATATAGATTTATCTGAAACTATTAAAAGATCAGAAGAAGACGTAAACAATGTATTAGACATCGTATCTGATATTTTAAACAATGTTAAAGTTAATAAGGATAATGCTATTAGGGAATATACAGAAAAATTTGATGGTGTTACAATAGAAAATTTGAAAGTATCCAAAGATGAAATTGAAGAGGCTTATGATACTTTGGATGATGAATTACTTGTCGCACTTAAACAGGCGGCATCAAACATAGAAAAATTTCACAAAAAGCAAATTCCATCTGAGTGGGAAATGGAAGTAAATCCTGGAATTGTTGCCGGTCAAATTGTAAGGCCTATCAACTCTGCAGGATGTTACATACCAGGTGGTAGGGCAGCCTATCCTTCATCAATATTAATGACTGTAATACCTGCAAAAATTGCTGGAGTTGAAAAGGTAGTCTGTGTTACTCCTCCTCAAAAGGATGCTAAAATTTTAGATGCTATTTTGGTAGCAGCAGATATTGCGGGGGCTGATGAAATTTACAAGGTTGGTGGAGCTCAGGCAATTGCAGCACTTGCATATGGAACAGAATCCATACCTCGTGTGGAAAAGATTGTAGGTCCTGGAAATATATTCGTGACTGCAGCAAAGAAATTGGTATATGGTCAAGTAGATATAGAGTTTCCGGCAGGACCTTCAGAAGTGTTAATATTGGCTGATTCTTCTGCAAATCCAGAATTTTTGGCAACTGATATATTAGCACAAGCAGAACATGACCCTAATGCATCCTGTTTTTTAGTAACTGATGATGAAGATTTAGCTATTAAAACTGATGAATTTGTAAAAGAAATGACCGAAGTTGCTCCAAGGCGTGAGATTATTGAAGAGTCATTATCAAAAAGTGGAAAAATCATTATCACTGACACTTTTAAAGAAGCTATTCATGTTACTAATGAATATGCTCCTGAACATTTAATCATATCCACAAAGGACGATGACGAAACATTATCACACATTAACAACGCAGGTTCCATATTTTTAGGTGCATATTCGCCTGTTGCAGCCGGTGATTATGGGTCAGGAACTAATCATGTTTTGCCTACCGGCGGAGGGGCAAAGATGTATTCCGGTCTTTCAACTGAAGCGTTTATTAAAAAACCAACAGTTCAAAGAATTACTAAAGATGGTTTAAAGGAATTGTCAAAGACTTCTGTTCCTATTGCTGAATATGAAGGATTTTTTGCTCATGCAAATTCATTTAAAACTAGATTAAAAGATGATTAGGTTGTCTAATTATTCTTTAGACAACACTTTTTTTCATATTATTTTTTTAATTTAAATATAAATTTACAATTTCACTTTAATTTTGTAAAATAAAATTCTAACAGCTTTAAATATTATTAATCTGATAGATAGATGTTAATAGATAAATTAATAACTTAATTGCCTAATTGGAAATGAAGTTATGTTTTGTTTTCTCTTTTGTAGAAGGGGGTTAGTCATTGTGCAACGTATTGATTGCACTTGATATTGTCTTGATAACTCTTGATGTTATTGTAATCTTGAAACACTTCAGTAATTGATAGTGTTATCTAGTATGGTGGTTGAATTTTGTAAGGTTGGGTCGTGATTTTTCAAGGTTCGCTCGCTGGAAGTTTTGCGTAATTTTTCCCAACCTTATTTAAATTCAAGCTGTAATTGTTCTTATTTTTAAAAAATACCTAATTTTAGCTAGTTTAGTAAACTTTATATATTATGCAAATCTAAATTATATTCAGAATGTGATTTAATCATATTCTATACTTTCTTTACAAAAGAAAAAAATTAGGTAATAAATAGTTGTCTAATGAGCGTGGTTTATGGGTTTTGCCTATAAACTTAGACAACACTTTTTTTAAAGTTTTAATTATATAATTAAATTATTTTTACAGACCTCGAGGTGAATAATTTGCAAGGTTTATTAAAAGATTGGAGAAGAACAAACTATGCTAAAGAATGCACTCCTGAAATTGCAGGTAGTGACATTACCATCATGGGTTGGGTACATGAAATCCGTGACTTCGGTGGAATCATGTTCGTCATCATTCGTGATGTAACAGGCAGAGTTCAAGTAACAGCTCCAAGTAAAAAAGTAGGCGAAGAAATATTAGAAGAATTAAGAGAATTCAGAAAAGAATCTGTTGTAGCTATTAAAGGTACAGTTCAGGAAGCTCCAAAAGCACCAAACGGTGTTGAAATTTTACCAAAAGAAATTAAAGTATTAAACTTGGCTAACCAACCTTTACCAATGGATCCAACAGAAAAAGTAAAAGCTGGAATCGATACCAGGCTAGATTCAAGATTTTTAGATATCAGAAAAGAAAACGTTTCTGCAATATTCAAAATCAAAGGTCAGATGTTCCATACTATCAGAGATTTCTTCTATGATAATGGATTTTATGAAATTAACACTCCTAAACTTGTAGCATCAGCTACAGAAGGAGGAACAGAATTATTCCCAATTACTTACTTTGAAAAAGAAGCATTCCTAGGTCAATCCCCTCAATTATACAAACAGATGATGATGGGAGCCGGAATGGATAAAGTATTTGAAATAGGTCAAATTTTCAGAGCAGAAGAGCACGACACTTTAAGACACTTGAACGAAGCTGTTTCTATCGATGCGGAAGCATCATTTGCTGATGATGAAGATGTAATGAAAATCTTAAATGACATGCTCATCAATGTTATAAAAGACATCAACGAAAACTGCGCTGATGAATTGGACATTTTAGGTCATGAATTGGAAGTTCCTAAAGGAGATTTCCCTGTTGTTACTTATGATGAAGCAGTAGATATTGTAAACTCTAAAGATGTGACCATGGAATGGGGAGAAGACTTGTCCCGTGAAGCTGAAAAAGCATTAGGTGATACTATGGGAGGATTCTACTTCTTAACTAGGTGGCCGTCTGAAATCAAACCGTTTTATGTAATGCCGGTTGAAGGAGAAGAGCAATACTCTCATGCATTTGATTTAATGTACAATAATTTGGAGTTATCTTCCGGTGCTACTCGTGTTCACCAATATGATTTACTCGTAAAACAAATTGAAGAAAGAGGATTAAACCCTGCTGGATTTGGAAGCTATCTTAAAGCATTCGAATATGGTATGCCTCCTCATGCAGGTTGGGGTGTAGGTGCCGACAGGTTAACTATGGTTCTTACCGGTGCTGAAAACATCCGTGAATGTGTACTCTTCCCAAGAGACAGACACAGATTAACTCCTTAAATTTTCTTTTTTTGATTAAAATGAAAGAATATGATATAGCTGTTATTGGCGGAGGTCCTGCTGGGATGATGGCCGCAATGGCTGCCAGTAAGACTTCTAAAGTCATATTACTTGAAAAAAATCCATCTTTAGGACGTAAATTATTGCTTACTGGTGGAGGAAGATGTAATATCACTAATAATAAGCCAGTAAAAAAGCTATTGAATTCTTTTGACAATAAAAATTTTTTAAAACACTCTTTTTATACTCTCAGCAATGAAAAACTGCTTTCATTTTTTCAAGATAATGGCTTAAACTTTATTGAAGAGGATGACAATAGAATTTTTCCAGAAACTGAAAAGTCAGGTGACGTGTTAGAAGTTATAAGT
Source organism: Methanobrevibacter sp. (assembly GCF_030539555.1). Lineage (GTDB taxonomy): Archaea > Methanobacteriota > Methanobacteria > Methanobacteriales > Methanobacteriaceae > Methanocatella. The sequence continues at coordinate 8,096 of NZ_JAUNXX010000033.1, forward strand.
GATAACCTCAAAGATGTTGTAATAAGTTACAATTATGAGGTCACGTCAATCACTGATAATTTTGTTATCAATGGTGAAATTAAGGCCGATAAGGTAATAGTTGCCACAGGAGGCATAACTTATCCGCACACAGGATGCAGTCCGAAAAATTACTTTTTAACCTCCCAGCCAATAACGGACATTAAATATGGTCTGGTTCCATTGATTACCAAAAAAGACTTGTCAGACATTGCTGGTGTTACCCTTTATGATGTTGTTATAAGTTATAAGAAGGTCAAAGTTAAAGGTAATGTTTTGATTTCTCACGTTGGTCTAACCGGTCCCGGAATTATAAACATCAGTAATGAAATTTCAAAAAGTATAAGTTATAACTTATTAGATGAAAATCCTGATGTAAATGTTGAAATTGCAATAGATCTATGCTCTGGTCTTACTCGGGAAGATTTAAAAGAAAAATTTTCACTCGATTTTCAACATAAGGGAAAGACAATGATTAAAAACTACTTGAAGCTATTTTTAACAAACAAGTTCATCGATTTCTTTTTGGATGAGATAGGTTTGGATGGTGAAACTCAACTTTCAAGAATTAATAAGAAAAGTAAAAACGCGTTGATTGAAAATTTAAAACGATTTACTTTTGAAATAAATGGGTTTAATGAGAATTTAGCAAAGGTGACCATTGGCGGAATTGATTTATCAAACGTCAATCCGAAAACCATTGAATCAACTTTAATTCCTAATTTGTATTTTGCAGGTGAGATTTTAGATTTGCATGGCCCAACAGGCGGTTATAACTTAAAAATTGCTTTTTCTACAGGTTATCTTGCGGGTTTGTCTGCCGGCAAAAAATAATTTTGGAAAATTTGTATTTAGAATTAATTTCTTTAAGTATATAACAAAATATTTAACATATATTTTAACTAATAGTTATAATATGACAGACAAAATGTTCATGGGTGCTTCAACTAAACAAGGTTTGGATATCGCTACAAAAAGTAGGGAAATTATCCGTGGCCTTATTGGAGATGACATAAAAGATTTAAATCCTGCTGAAAGGGACATTGTGGAAAGGATTGTTCACTCAACTGCTGATCCTGAGTATGCAAAACTGGTACATATGAGTTCAGATTTTGTGGATGCAGCTATGGCTTCTTTAAGAAATAATGAAACCATTTTAACTGATATTAATATGGTTAAATATGGAATCACACAATATTCTGGAGAAGTGGAGTGTTATATTAAAAATGAAGAAGTTAAAAAAATAGCTAAAGACCATCAAATTACAAGGGCTGCGGCTGCCATGCGCTATGCCGCTATGAATGATTTTGAAGGTATTGTTGTTTCAGGTAATGCTCCAACAGCTGTTTTTGAAGCTATGGATTTATATCAAAAAGGTGAAATGAATCTTAAAGCCATAGTTGGAGTTCCTGTTGGTTTTGTAGGGGCCGCTGATTCAAAGGAAGCTTTAAAAAATTCAAATATTCCAAATATTGTGGTTGAAGGCCCTAAAGGCGGTACACCAATTGCTGTTGCTTGTGTAAATTCATTAATACAACATTTATAAGGTGAAAAAAATGTATTCTGAAGAATTGTTCAATGAATCTAAAAATTATTTTCCGGGAGGAGTAAACTCTCCTGTACGTGCGTTCAAGCCTTATCCCTTTTTTGTTGAAAGAGCAGGAGGTTCAAAAATTGTAGATGTGGACAATAATTCCTATATCGATTATTGTTTAGCATATGGACCATTAATTTTAGGTCATGCAGACCCTAAAGTTGTAAGGGAAGTGTCTGCTCAATTAGCCATTGGAAGTGCATATGGCGCTCCAACTGAAAATGAGATTAAACTTGCAAAAGAAGTTGTTGATAGGATTCCTTCCGCTGAAATGGTTAGATTTGCAAACAGTGGAACTGAAGCCACAATGAGTGCAATACGTGTAGCCCGTGGTTTTACCGGAAGAGATAAAATAATCAAATTTGAAGGAGCTTATCACGGTGCTCATGATTATGTATTGGTTAAAGGCGGTTCCGGTGCAGCATGTTTACCTGATTCTGCAGGCATACCGGTTGATACCACTAAAAATACTTTGTCTGTTCCATTCAATGATGAAGAAGCATTAACAGAGTTAATAGAAAAAGAAGGAGAAAATATTGCATGTCTCATAATGGAAGTTGTTATGGGTAATGTAGGTTGCATTGAACCAAAACCTGGATTTTTGGAGTTTGTAAGAAAAATCACAGAGGAAAATGGAATTGTTCTTATCTTCGATGAGGTTATAACAGGTTTTAGAGCTTCCCGCGGTGGAGCTCAGGAATACTATGGCGTAACTCCGGATTTGACAACACTTGGTAAAATTGTAGGTGGAGGACTTCCTATGGGTGCTTTTTGTGGAAAAAGAGAAATCATGGAATTGATTGCACCTAACGGCCCTGTTTATCAGGCAGGTACTTTTTCAGGAAATCCGATTTCAGTTCAAGCTGGAATTTCTACCCTGACTCAGCTGGATGATGCTTTTTATAAAGATTTAGAAAATAAAGGTAATTTCTTAAGAAGTGGTGTAGCATCAATTATTGATGAAGAGCAATATAATATTCAGCCTGTAGGACTTGCTTCAATGTTTCAGATTTATTTCAATCCTGCAGAAGTTTACAATTATAGTGATGCTAAAGCCAGTGATGCTGACAGATTTTTAAGATACTTCAGGGCACTGTTAAAAGAAGGAGTTTTTATACCTCCTAGTCAGTTTGAATGTAATTTTATTTCAAAAGCACATAGTATGGAAGACATTCAAAAAACTGTTGAAGCTATTGAAGTTGCTCTTGAAGTTGCTTTTAAGAAAAATAAATAAGGTGTTTTTGTGACAGATTGGAAAGAAATTGCATCATATGCAGTAATTCTAATAATAGTTCTAATTGCTGCACAACATTTGAATGTTGTTGTTTCAGGCAGTATGGAACCTGCATTCTATAGAGGAGATATCGTATTGGTTGAAAAGGCAGATTTCTTTGGAATTCATGAATTTGATGTTAAAGATATCCAAAAAGGAGATGTTGTTGTTTATGATGCAAAATGGTTTAATCAGCCAGTAATTCATAGAGTGATTGATATTGTATCCATTAATGGAACTACGATGTATATGATTAAGGGGGATAATAATAAGTCTCCGGATCCGTATTATGTTTCACCAGACCAGATTCAGTCAAAAGTTGTAACTATTGGTGATAATTTAGTTGTAATTCCAAAAATAGGTTATCTTTCCCTTTGGTTAAGGGGTTTATAATGATTATAAGGTGAGTTAATGTATTTTGAGATTGAAAAACAGGCGATTGATGCTATCAATAAAGCATTGGATCAGTATGATGTAGAAGTAGATAGAAATTTTAAGTTGGAATTTCCACCTAATCCTAATTTAGGTGACTTGGCAAGTACTATTGCTTTTTCACTAACTAAAAAATTAAGAACTTCTCCTCCGGAAGTTGCAGCAGATTTGGTTGAAAAAATCGAAGTTCCAGAAATCTTTTCTAAAGTTCAGAATTTTGGTCCTTATGTTAATTTTTTCATTGATTATTCCAAATTTTCAAAACTTCTATTGGAAAAAGTTGATGAGAATTACGGTCAGCTACCTGAATATGGTGAAAAAATAGTTTTGGAACATACTTCAGCAAATCCTAACGGACCGTTACACATTGGGCACATTAGAAACTCAATTTTTGGAGATTCACTTTCAAGATTACTGAAATTGGCTGGAAGGGATGTAATAACCCAATATTATGTAAATGATATGGGAAGACAAATAGCTATTATTGTTTGCGGCATTACTGAATGCGGTTTAAATATTGACGATTATGAAGGAGACAAAATTGACCACAAAATCGGAAAATTATACTTTGATGCAAACAAGGCTGTTGAAGAGGATGAGGCATTAAATGCAAAAGTCGATGAATTAATCCAAAAATACGAAGAAGGTTCAGACGAGGAGTTAAATAAAGTCTTTGAAGATGTTGTTTCTAAATGCATCAGTGGAATGAAAGAATCCCTTTTAAGAATGAATATCAAACATGATGATTTTGTATGGGAAGGTCAGTTTGTAAGAAACGGGGAAGTTGATGATTTGGTAAATTATATTCAAAGGGAAGGATTTACCCGAGAAGATGATGTGTTATATATTGACTTAACAGATTTTAATATAGAAAAAGAGTTTGTTCTCAGAAGATCCAACGGCACTTCACTTTACTCCACTCGTGATTTGGCTTATCATAAATATAAAGCCACTTTAGGCGATACTGTACTTGACATTTTAGGGTCAGACCATAAATTGGCTGCAAAACAAATTAAAGTAATTTTTGAAGAGATATTCAGACAAACTGCACCTGAAGTAATATTTTATGAATTCATTACACTTCCTGAAGGGTCAATGTCAACAAGAAAAGGAAAATTCGTATCTGTTGATGAATTGATTGATGAGGCGGTTTTAAGAGCACATGATGAAATCAAATCAAGAAACCCTGATTTAAGTGATGAAGAAATTGCACCTATGGCAGAAGAAATTGGTATTGGAGCTATAAGATTCTTTATTGCTAAATTATCTCCTGAAAAACACCTGACATTCAAATGGGATGAAGCATTAAGCTTTGAAAGGGGTTGCGCTTCAATTCAATATGCACATGCAAGGGCATGCAAACTGCTTGCAAAGTCAGGCAAGGACATCGCTTCATTAAGCGTCAGTGATGATTGGGTTCCTGATGAAGCGGAACAAGATTTAATCAGACAAATTGCTAAATTCCCGCAAGTCGTTGAAGACTGTGCCAACAAGAAGAGAGTTCATAACATTACACAGTACTGTCAGGACCTTGCCGGTTCATTCAACAAGTTCTACAAAACAGAACAGGTAATCGGCTCTGATGTTGAAGATACCAGACTTATTTTAGTTGACAGGGCTAAAACAACAATTAAAAATGCTTTGGATATTTTAGGTGTTAGCGCACCTGAAAAAATGTAGATGAGTATTTTTGACTCATCTTTTTTTATTCTTTTTTTATATGAATTTATTTAAAAACCTTTTAAATTCAATATTTCTTTTTTAAATTTCTTATTTTTTTATAATTCTTTTTATTTATTCATTTTTTATTATTTTAGGATGCAAGTGAGCACTTACATTCGAAAAACTTTATATCTATCCTTATTCATATACTTACTTGTGCAAAGGAGTGTTAATCAAAAAATTAACGCTTGTACATTTTAAATTAACAAATATCATAAAAAAATAATAATTAAAAATAGACCTTTGGTGATACAATGGAACTCAAAAATAAATTATTCGCAATACTTGCAGTTTTCTGCGTAATATTATCCGCATGCGCTGTCAGCGCATCCGATGATGTTTTAGGTCAGGGTAGCGGCGACTACCTGGATGGAAGTGAAGATGGACACAACGGTACAATTGTTCCTCCGGACAACACTCACGATGAAGCACAACATGCAGCTGGTGCTGATCCTTACTTAGACGGAAGTGAAGATGGACACAACGGCACAATGGTCCCTCCTGATGCAAACCACGATGAAGCAGCAATGAACACAACCGCTTACGCTGCTGGTGGAGACATTAACGCAACCGGAAATGCAACTGCAGATGCTGCAGGTGAAAACGTTAATGCAACTGCACAACACACCATGCCTGCAACCGGTAACCCAATTTTACTCCTATTAGGTGTATGTGCCGTTCTAGGTGGTGCATGCGTAGTTAGAAAAAGGAAATAAATTAGTATTTCCTCTCATTATCCCTTTTTTTCCATAATTTTTAAAAGCATGATTTCTTTTCATGCTTTTTTTCCTCGTTTTTTAACAGTTTTTGGGCAATCTTAATCCACAAAGTGGATGTAATCTTCTTTTCTAGGCAATGGCTTTGGAGCTTCCATGTCGGGATAGCCTAAAACAACATGACCTACTCCCTCATATCTTTCAGGAATTCCCCATTCCTTTAAAAGTTCCTTACCTTTTTGGGATGAAAATTCATCACGCGCCCTGTGAATCCAACAGCTTCCAACACCGACTGCATGAGCAGCATTAACTAAAACCGTCAATACACTGGCTCCATCCTCAATCCATGTTGGCATCTCGCTGTCTGCCAAGACGATTAGTAGTGTTTTTGCACCATAAAAAGGATCTAAATCTTCTGGAACTTCAACAGGGAAAAAGCTTCTGTTCCATGCTGACAATTCCTTGATTTTCTCTTCGTCTTGAATAACAACAATTTTTGGAGATTGTGCGCCTCTTCCGGTTGGTGCATATGTTCCAGTCTCTAAAATTATTTTCAAATCATCGTCTGAGATTTGTTCGTCTTTGAATTTGCGTATGCTTCTTCTTGTTTTCAAATCGTGTATTGTCTGGTTCATATCAATTCCTCTGAGATTTTTCTTAATGTACCTTTTAAATTATCGTATTCGTTTATACCAATTAAATCTTTGATTTTTTCATCCCACTCTTCATCATAATCCATTACTTTTTTGGCTGTTTTTGCTCCTTTTTCAGTGACTTCAACTCTTTTTGTTCTTTTATCTTGAATTCTAGTAATAAATCCTTTTTCTTCGAGTTTTTTCAGGTTTCTTGTTATTGTACTTTCATTTAAATGGAAAATTTGAGCCAATTGTTCCTGAATGATTCCCTCAGTCTGATATATCTTTATCAGCAATGGGTAAAGTCCGAAGCTTAAACCTTCATCCTTTACCTTTTCGTTTAGGTACTTTGCATGTTCCCTGTAAATTATGGAGATGAAAGGAACTGTTGGAATGTTTTCATCAAACATGCTCACTACCTCTAATCAATTTATTGATGTACAGCTCGATACATGCATAACATATCAATGAGCCTATTCCACCGCCTAAAAGCATTCCGCAGTATATTCCGAATTCTCCCATATTGAATGTGAATCCTAAAAGATATGCAAAGATCAATACCAGTATGAATTCCCTGAAGGTTGTTAGGATAAAGGAGATTGTTCCCTTACCGACGCCCTGAAATACGTTACCGGCACTTGCTCCAAATGGAACATACAGTATGAATAAGCACATCAACTGCAGGAAGCTGGCTATTAGTGGCGCCAATTGAGCGCTGTTTTCGGAATATGAAAATATGAACGCTATCTGATTTGCGAAAACGTTCAAGATAATGCATACTATTATTGAAGCTATCAATGCTACTTTAACGGCATATCTGGCGGTCACCCTTAAGTTTTCATATTTTCTTGCTCCATAGGCCACTCCCGCAACTGATATTGCTGCAGTTCCAATGCCGATTGCCGGAAGCATTCCGATATTTACTATTCTCCATCCTGCGGTATAAACCGCCACTGCCACCGGTCCTGACACGAGTGTAAGCATGTAATTTACAAATATTGTTAAGACAGACAAGACCAGTTGTTCCAGACTTGCCGGAATACCAACAACCAGAATGTCCTTATACATTTTTAAATCGTTATGGAAGTCCTTGAAGTTATAAGAAAGGTATGTGTCCTTTTTAACGAATATCCAATAAAACATTAAAAGTAAACTTATAAATGGTCCCAATGCGGTTGCCCATGCGGCTCCTTTAATTCCCATTCCAAATGTATAGATGAATATGGGATCCAAAATCATGTTGATTATTGCGGCCAGAGCTATTGGTATGGTTGCTCTTTTAATGTCTCCTTCTGCTCTGAATGCCCCTCCTACAATCGGTGGCATCAATATAGCAAATGTCCAGACGAATATTATGAATCCATAGTCCGTTGCATAATTTATGACACTGCTTGCTCCCATCATGATGAGAAGTGGTTTCATGAATGTTAAAAATATTATTGAAACGACAATTGAGAATATCAAGCTTAATATTAAGTTGTGTATTGCCGCATTGTTTGCCGATGGTTTGTCTTCTGCTCCGATATAACGTGATATGAGTGAATTGCCACCGGCTCCCAGTCCATTTCCGAATCCTACCAGAATCATGAACAGCGGTGTAATGTATCCGAGTGCAGCCAATGGTTCTGCACCAAGTCCAGATACCCAAATACTGTCAATAATGTTATTTATGAATATCAAAAACATACTGGCTATAATTGGTAGGGATAATTTGTTTATAGCTTTTTTAGGGTCTCCTGTAATCATTTCTACATTTGAATTTTTCTCCATAATTTACCTCTCTTGCATATGCAACTATACTCTTGTATATACAAGTGTTAATATTTAAAGTTATTGATATATTTTTAAAAAATTGTAATAAGTCTTTAATATTGCATTAACCATCAAAAATTGCTTTAATTTATAACTAAACGATTTATATACTTTTAAAATCCAATATATTCTTGCGTATACCGGTATGCCATATATAAAAAAATATGGTGGAAAAATGTTTATTAAAAATAGATATGACAAACTACAAAAATTGTCATTAATATCTTTTGCACAAGAAATTCTATTTGCAATGGGAGACACTCGCAAAATTAAAAGGTTTCATCCTACTGAATTGATAATTCCCACATTTCAAAGCAAATTCATGGATGGTGTTTTGGAACTCGATGATGGAACATTAGTTAATATTGAATTTCAAACAGGGGATTTGGATGAGGAGTTTCTCTTGAGATGCGCTCAATATGCAGTAAATTTGAGGGTAGTCAGCGGTCGATATGTCGAAACAAAAATTATCTCGACAGGTTCGAGAGTCCAATCGGAAAAGGTTGCATTAATCTCGGAGGAATTTAAATTCAAACCAGAATTATTTTTCTATTCAGAATATAATGGTTTAGAAAAATTAATTAACATTAAAAATAAAATTGAAAATAAAGAGAGATTATCAGCAAGTGACCATTATGATTTAATTTTCATCCCATTAATGGGAAATGTTGATAAGGTTAAAATGGCATTTGAAGTCTTTGACATTGTTAATAATAATGAAATTTTCAATAATGACGAACAAACACGTATTAAACAATGTCAGTATGTTGTAGCGGATATAATTGCAGATGGAGATATTGGATTATTTAAAAAATTTATGGGTAGGGTTTTTATGTCAGATTTGCTTTTTGAGTATTTGAAAGAACGTGAAGAGGAATTATTTGAGTCTATTAGGAAAGAA